>NZ_MEFH01000081.1:0-40325 GCF_001725095.1 Sphingopyxis sp. SCN 67-31
AACCCGGGTCGCCGTCACCAAGGGAAACCGCATCGAGGAGTTTGATTTCGAGTCCGCCGAGCACAAGCAGCTCAAGGGCAATATCTATCTGGCCAAGGTCACCCGCGTCGAACCGTCGCTGCAGGCGGCGTTCGTCGAATATGGCGGCAACCGCCACGGCTTCCTGGCCTTCAGCGAAATCCACCCCGATTATTACCAGATTCCGAAGGAAGACCGCGAAGCGCTGCTCCGCGAAGAGGCCGAGCATGCCGCCGAGGCGGCGATGCGCGCCGAAGAGGATCTCGACGAGCTGGAAGGCGACGTCGCCGAGGTCGAGGGACATGACGACGACGAGAATGGCGACGCCCCGGCGCCGGTGACGGTCGGCGAGGACAGCGACGACGACATGGACGCCGAGACCGGCGATGGCGACGGCGAATCCGATACGGACAATGGCGACGCCGAGGAATCGAAGGACGACCGCGGCGGGCGCCGCGGGCGCGGACGGGCGCGCGGTGGCCGCAAGGGTCGCGGCCGCGGCCGGAACGGCGACGACGACGGCGAAAGCCGCATGTCGCTGCGCCGCCGCTACAAGATCCAGGACGTCATCCGCCGCCGCCAGGTGATGCTGGTTCAGGTCGTCAAGGAGGAGCGCGGCAACAAGGGCGCCGCCCTCACCACCTATCTGTCGCTCGCCGGCCGCTATTGCGTGCTGATGCCGAACACGATGCACGGCGGCGGCATCAGCCGCAAGATCTCGAACGGTGCCGACCGTCGCAAGCTCAAGGCGATGATCGACGATCTCAATCTGCCGCCGACGATGGGCTGCATCGTCCGCACCGCCGGGATGAGCCGCACCAAGACCGAGATCAAGCGCGACTTCGACTATCTGGCCCGCCTGTGGGACGAGATTCGCGAAAAGACGCTGGCGTCGAGCGCCCCGGCACTGGTCCATTCGGACAGCGACCTGGTCAAGCGCGCGATCCGCGACATCTATCACAAGGATATCGAGGAAGTGCTCGTCGAGGGCGACGAGGGCTACAAGGCCGCGAAGCAGTTCATGAA
Organism: Sphingopyxis sp. SCN 67-31; assembly: GCF_001725095.1. Classification (NCBI taxonomy): domain Bacteria; kingdom Pseudomonadati; phylum Pseudomonadota; class Alphaproteobacteria; order Sphingomonadales; family Sphingopyxidaceae; genus Sphingopyxis; species Sphingopyxis sp. SCN 67-31. The sequence goes on from NZ_MEFH01000081.1 coordinate 1,045, forward strand.
GCTGCTGATGCCCAGCCACGCGCGGCGCGTGAAGCAATATGCCGACCCGGTGTCACTCTATCAGCGCTACGGCGTCGAGGATCAGCTCGCCGGGATGCTCAATCCCGTCGTCCAGCTCAAGTCGGGCGGCTATCTGGTCATCAACCCGACCGAGGCGCTGGTGTCGATCGACATCAACTCGGGCCGTTCGACGCGCGAGCATAATATCGAGCAGACCGCGCTCAACACCAACCTCGAGGCCGCGCACGAGATCGCGCGCCAGCTGCGCCTGCGCGACATGGCGGGGCTGATCGTCATCGACTTCATCGACATGGATCACGGCTCGAACGTCCGCAAGGTCGAGCGTGCGATGAAGGAAGCGCTGAAGAACGACCGCGCCCGCATCCAGATCGGCCGCATCTCGGGCTTCGGGCTGATGGAGATGAGCCGCCAGCGTCTGCGCACCGGCGTGCTCGAAGCCTCGACGCGCCCCTGCCCGCATTGCGAGGGCACCGGGCTCGTCCGCACCGCCAGCTCGGCCGGTCTGTCGGCGCTGCGCCTGATCGAGGAGGAAGCGGCACGCGGAAAGGGCAGCCGGATCACGCTGCGCGCGAGCCAGGAAGCGACCTTCTACCTGCTCAACGAAAAGCGCCGCGAACTGCGCGAGATCGAGGAACTCTACGGCGTCTCGGTCGAAATCCTGCCCGACGGCGAGACCGAGGGTGCGCGGATGGTGGTCGAGGTCGGCGGTCCGCCGCCCACGCAGCAGCGCAGCTTCGCCCCGATCGTCGAGATCGAGGAAGAGGAAGACGAGAGCTTCGACGATGAGACCGCCGAGGAGGACGAGGAGGAACGCGCCGATCGTCCGCACGACGAAGGCGATGGCGACGGCCGCAAGCGCCGCCGCCGCCGCCGCCGCGGGCGCCGCGGACGTCGCGACGACGAAAATGGCGAAAGCGGCGAGAATGGCGACGCCGGCGATGCCGATACCGACGCGGAAGCGGACACCGAAACGGCGGCCGAATCGGCTGACGTCGAGCCGGCGGAAGCCGAAGCGCCTGCCGAGGCTCCGGCCGACGAAGCGGAAGCCAAGCCGCGCCGTCGTCGCGGCGGACGCGGCCGCAAGAAGGCCGAGGCCGCCGACGAGGGCGTGACCGAAGCCGCACCGGTCGAAGCGGAAGCTCCCGAAGCCGAAGCGCCCGAGCCCGTCGCCGTCGAAGCCGAGGTCGAGGCCGAAGCGCCGGCCGCCGAAGAGAAGCCGAAGCGCAAGCGCGCGCCGCGCAAGCCCAAGGCTGCTCCGGCCGAAGCCCCGGCCGAAGCCGAAGCCACCGAAGCCCCCGCCGCCGCGCCCGAAGCGACGCCGCCGGTGGAAGCCGAAGCCAAGCCCGCGCCGAAAAAGCGCGCAAGCCGCAGCAAGAAGGCTGTCGCCGCCGCCGAAGCCGCCCCAGCGGAAGCTGCCGAGGCTCCCGTCACGGCGCCTGAACGCGAGGCCGAACCGGCGACCGTCGCCGACGGCGACGACGCGGTGGACGAAGCCACGGGCGAGCCGCGTCGCGGCTGGTGGCAGCGCACCTTCGGCAACTGATCCACGCCGGGCCGCGCGGCGCCGCGGTCCCCGGCGAAAGTCGGGGGCCGTTCCAAAAGGGCGATGACATCGAATGGCCTCGTCATTGCGAGCGGCGAAGCCGCGCGGCAATCCAGAATAGTGCAAACCGCCCTGGATGGCTTTCCCCGGATCAGGTCCGCAATTATCCCCATCCGACAAGTGAGCGTTCCCCAGCGAAAGCCGGGCTCCAGCTATGTGCGCCTGCCTCGCATGGACCCCGGCTTTCGCCGGGGATCACCAGCGTCCCTGTCTCCAAGGTATAAACGCCGATCAAGTCCGGGGTCGCAATGACGAAGCGGGTCGAACCAAAGTCATCATGCTCCGGCGCGTCCTCGTCCGGCACCCGGCTTCCGTCGGGGGTATCGGCGCCGCCTTCCTCACAATGCCGATTCCGCCCGGCCGCGGAATCGGCGCGGCGCATCTTGCGCCGCCGCACGCCGCGCCCCAATAAGTCCTGCATGGCTTCAGTCGATGTTCAGGCGCGGGGCGCCACCAAGGCAGCGATGACCCCGCCGCACGCCACGCACCGGGCCGCCGGCCCGCGTTCCTTGCTGCGCGCCCTGCTGGTGCTGCTGGCGATGCTCGCGGTCGCGGTGCGGCCGGCGATGGCGCAATCGATCCTGCGCGATGCCGAGACCGAGGCGTTGCTGAAGGACATGATGGACCCGCTGCTCGTCGCGGCGGGATTGCGCCCGGGCCAGGTGCGCGTCCACATGCTCGGCGATCCCAGTATCAACGCCTTCGTCGCGGGCAGCCAGGACATCTATGTCTTCAGCGGGCTGATCGAGGCGGCCGGCAGCGCCAACGAGGTGCAGGGCGTGCTCGCGCACGAACTGGGCCACGTCATGGGCGGCCACGCGATCCGTACCAACGACGGCATCAAGGCCGCTACCGGCATCTCGCTCGTCAGCCTGCTGCTCGGCGCCGCGGCGATCGCCGCGGGCGGCGGCGAGGCGGGCATGGGAATATTGATGGCGGGCCAGCAGGCGGCGCTCGGCAAATTCCTCGCCTTCAGCCGCGTGCAGGAGGCGACCGCCGACGCCGCGGGCGCGCAATATCTGTCGAAGGCGGGGATCAGCGGCAAGGGCAGCCTCGCCTTCTTCAAGCGGCTGCAGAACATCGAATTCCGCTATGCGATCAAACAGGACGACGACCAGGCCTATGGCCGCACCCACCCGCTGTCGGGCGACCGCATCCAGGCGCTGCGCGAGGTCTATGTCGTCGATCCGGCGTGGGACAAGCCGTCGGACCCGCAGATCGAACGGCGTTTCGAGCGGGTGAAGGCGAAACTGGTGGGATTCGTCGCGGAACCGGCGAAAACGCTGCGCCTCTATCCCGAAAGCAACACCAGCGTCCCCGCACGCTATGCCCGCGCCTATGCCTGGCACAAGAGCGCCTATCCGCAAAAGGCGCTGACCGAGGTCGAGGGACTGATCGCCGCCGATCCCGAGGATCCCTATTTCCTCGAACTCGAAGGCCAGATCCTGCTCGAATCGGGGCGCCCGCGCGACGCGATCCCGGCGCTGCGCAAGGCGGTCGCCAATTCGCGGTCGCAGCCGCTGATCGCCGCGCTGCTCGGTCATGCGCTGATCGCGACCGAGGATTCGGCCAATTACCCCGAGGCCGAAAAGGTGCTGAAGACCGCGGTCGCGCTCGACAATGAAAATCCCTTCGCCTGGTACCAGCTCGGCATCGTCTATGCGAGCAAGGGCGATCAGGCGCGCGCCGCGCTCGCCTCGGCGGAGCGATACAGTCTCGAGGGTGGACAGGCATCGCTCGCGCTGCGTAATGCCGAAGCCGCGATGCAGGGCCTGCCGCAAGGCTCGCCCGACTGGATACGGGCGCAGGATATTTCGCTGGTCGCCCGCGCCGAGGTGGAACGAACGCGCAAACGGCGCTAGATTCGCGCAAACGACGGGACGGCATCGCGATCCTGTGATGCACAAGGGCAGCAAGTGACGGACAACAAGGAAGATTATTACCAGCCCTGGCTTCGTGATCCGGGGCCGGCGCCGGGCCCGCAAGGCGCACCGCGCGCCGGCGGGGGACTCGACGACGGAGGGCTCGCCAAGCCGAGGGAGTCGCCGCCGGTCGGCATCGACCTGTCGCGCTATCCCGCGGCGGAGGAGCGGCCGCGTGCGCCGCTGGTGAAGCCCGACCGGATACGCGCGGGCGCGCAGGGCGCGTGGCAACGGCTGCGCACGGGCGCCGAGGCCTTTGCCGACTGGACGATCGCGGTCGGCGCGCGCGCCGATATTCCCGCGAAGGTCGAGGCGATGGAGATTCCGCGCCGCAGCCGCGCGCTCGCGCGGCAGGGCGGCGCCCTCTCGGCCCGCGCGGCGCGCGCCGTGGGCCGCGGGGCCGCGGGCGCCGGACGCGCCGCCGCGAAGGCGGGCGGCGCGGCCTGGGCCGGCCTCGCGCTCGGCGACCGGGTCGCGAAGCTGTCGAGCAAGGCCGGACACGGGCTCGGCGAGGTCGCGGACCGGACGCGCGCCGGACTCGAATCGGTTGCGAAGGCGGGCAAGGAAGGGATCGGCGAGGCCGCGACCAAATTGCGCCCCGCCCCGCCAGAGGAGCCCGCTCCGCCGCCTTCGGGGCTCGAACAGCTCCTCGCACGCGAGGCCGCCGAGGCGAAGCCGGCGGCGCCCGACCTGCCGCTGTTCGCCGGCGAGCCCGCGGTCGCGCCGGCGCCGAAGAAGACGAAATCCGGCGCGGTCGCCGAGGTGGACGACCGTTCGCCGCCACCCCCGCCGCCATCGGCTGCGCGCGCGCTAGCGGCCGGGCCGATGCCGCATATCGGGGGAGCGGGAATGGACGGCGGATCGACACGGGCATGGCTGGCGGGCGGCATCGCCGCGATCGTGCTGCTCGCCGCAGCTTTCTGGCTCGGCGGGCGCTTCGGCGGCGGCCTCAGCAAGGGCGAGGTTGAGACGATCGTCGCAAATTACATCCAATCCAACCCCCACCTCATCCCGCAGGCGCTGGAGGCGCAGCGCGACAAGGAGATCGCGAAGGCGATCGACGCAATCCGCCCCGCGCTCGAAAAACCCTATGCCGGCGCCTGGGCGGGACATGCCGACGGCGACGTCACGCTGGTCGTCTTCACCGACTATGCCTGCGGCTTCTGCCGCGCGAGCGTGCCCGACGTCGACCGGCTGATCCGCGAGGACAAGAGGCTGAAGGTCGTGTTCCGCGAATTGCCGATCATCGCGCCGCAGAGCCGCGACGCCGCGCTGATGGCGCTCGCCGCGGCGCGGCAGGGGCGCTACGATGCCTTCCACCACGCGATGTTCGCCGCCTCCTCGCTATCCCCTGCGGCGATCGCCGAGGCGGCGTCCAGGGCTGGGGTGGTCACCGACGGCAGCGCCGACGCGACCGCGAACGAGGCATTGTTTCAGCGCGAACTCGACAGCAACCTCGCCATCGCCAGCCAACTCCAGCTCAACGCCACCCCGACCTGGGTCGTCGGCGATCAGCTGTTCCAGGGGCAGGTCGGCTTTGCCGCGCTCAAGCAGGCGATCGCCAAGGCGCGGGCGAAGGGCTGAACGCGCCCGCTCAGCGCCAGCGCGGCGCGAACAGACTGCGGTCGCGCAGGATGACGTGCGCGGCATTATGCCCCGGCGCGCCGGTGACGCCGCCGCCGGGGTGGGTGCCCGCGCCGCACATATAGAGTCCCTTCACCGGCCCGCGATAGCCGCCGTGACCGAGCACCGGCCGCGCCGCCCATAGCTGGTCGAGGCTCATCGCGCCGTGCATGATGTCGCCGCCGACCAGGCCGAACCGGCGTTCGAGCCCTTTGGGGCTGAGCCGTGTCTGGGCGACGATGCTGGCGCGAAAGCCGGGGGCGTGTGCCTCGACCGTGTCGAGGATCGCGTCGGCCGCCGCGCCTTCTTCCGTATCCCAGTCGCGTCCATCGGGCAGTTCGGGCGCGAATTGCTGGCAGAACAGGCTCGCGACATGGTAGCCTGGGGGCGCGAGACTGTCGTCGACGGTCGACGGAATCAGCATCTCGACGATCGGCGCCTTCGACCAGCCGTAGCGCTTCGCATCGAGGAAGGCACGGTCCATGTAATCGAGCGTCGGTGCCAGAATGATTCCCGACTGGTGATGCTCGCCGGGTTCGGGAAGACAGGTGAATTTCGGCAGTCCGGTCAGTGCGACGTTCATCCGGAAGGTGCCGCTTCCTACCTTGAACGCCCTGATCCGCCGCCGGAAATCGGCGGGAAGGTCGGCGGCGTCGATCAGGCGATCGTAGAGCAGCTTCGGCCCGACATTGGCGACGACGCGGTCGGCGGCAATCTCCTCACCCCCCAACAGCCGCACCCCGACCGCCCGCTCCCCGTCGACGAGCACCCGCGCGACCGGGCTTTCGAGGCTGATCTCGACCCCCGCGGCGCGGCAGACCTGCGCCATGATCTGCGTGATCGCGCCCATGCCGCCGACGCTGTGGCCCCATGCCCCCCTCCGCCCGTTCACCTCGCCGAAGACATGGTGGAGCAGGACATAGGCGCTGCCGAGCGTGTCGGGCGAGGCATAGTTGCCGACCACCGCGTCGAAGCCGAAGGCCGCCTTCACCGCCTCGCTCTCGAACCAGCCGTCGAGGACGGTGCGCGCCGACCGCGCGAACAGGTCGAGCACGTCGCGCTGCGTTTCGAGGTCGAGGCGCGCGAAGCGCTGCCCCTGCCGCACGCCGTCGAGCCACGTCCGCATCCCTTCGCCGACATTGGGCGGCACGCGCAGCGCAAGGTCGCGGAGCAGGTCGGCGACCCGTTCGAGCGCGGCATAATAGGCAGGCAGAGCCTCGGCATCGCGCGAACTGAACTTGCGGAATTCGGCCTGCGTGCGCGCGATCCCGCCGCCGAGCTTCAGATAGCCGCCGCCCGGCTGCGGCAGGAAATTGCTGATCGGGCGCTCGATCACGCGATAGCCGTGCTCGGCCAACGCCATGTCGGCGATCACCTTCGGCTGAAGCAGGCTGACCGTATAGCTCGCGACCGAGTTGCGGAAGCCCGGCGCGAATTCCTCCGTCACCGCGGCGCCGCCGACGACGTCGCGCGCCTCGACGATCCGCACCTTCAACCCCGCGCGCGCAAGATAGAAGGCGCAGACGAGGCCGTTGTGCCCGGCGCCGATGATCAGCGCGTCGTAGGATGAGGTCATCGCCCGGCCCCGGCCAGCGGCGATTCGACATGCTCGCGCCCGAAGCCGAGACCGAGGATGCGGCCGGGGATGCGGCGAAGCAGCGGGACGCGGTCGAGCAGCTTCACGGCGAAGGGCACATGGTCGACCTCGCCGCGCAGCACCGGCAGGATCACGCGGTCGTGCGCGATACGCTGGATCGCCTGCATCCGCACGGTCGGCGTCCAGCGCCGCGCCTGCACGCGCGGCAGCAGCGGGTCGGGGTCGTCGCCGCGTGCCAGCGGGGCGGCCAGGACATTTGCCGCAGCGACCGCATCCTGTACCGCGAGATTGATGCCGACGCCGCCGACCGGCGACATCGCATGCGCGGCGTCGCCGATCGCGAGCAGCCCCGGCCGCGACCAGAGGGTGAGGCGGTCGAGCGCGACCGACAGCAGTTTGACGTCGTCGAAGCCGGCGATGGCGTCGATTCCGGCGGCCAGTCCCGGCGCGAGCGCGACGACGTCGGCGCGGAAGGCGTCGATCCCCCGCGCCGCGATTGCCGGAAAGCCGTCCTTCTCGATGATCCGAGCGCATTGCCAATAGCCGGTCCGCGGGATGGCGACGACCATGCCGCGCCGGCCGATCGAGCCGAGCGGGACGTCGGCGGGCGCGCCGCCTTCGGGCATCGGGACGCGGAACCAGAGCACGTCCATCGGCGCGCCGAGGTCCTCGCGCGGCAGGCCGGCTGCCTCGCGCAGCACCGAGCGACGGCCGTCGGCGGCGATGACGAGCCGCGCAGGCAGCGCCTCGCCGCTCGCCAGCGACACGCCTGCGACGCGGCCCGCGGCGTCGAGTACCGGCGCGACCGCTTCGGTTGTCATCCGCAGGTCGAAGGTCGGATAGCGCCGCGCCTGCCGCGCGATGAAATCGAGCAGGTCCCATTGCGGCATCATCGCGATATAGGGCGCCGCGACCGGCAAATGCCGGAGGGTCGCGATCGTATAGCGGCGGCCGAGCAGGTCGAGCGTCGCGGTGTCGAACCGCGCATGCGGCAGGGCAAGCAACTCGTCGAGCAGCCCGATCTGGCGGAACAGGTCGAGCGTCGACGGATGCACCGTGTCGCCGCGGAAGTCGCGCAGAAAATCCCGATGCTTTTCGAGCACCGTCACGCGAACGCCGGCGCGCGCGAGCAGCAGCCCGGCGACCATGCCGGCCGGACCGCCGCCGACGATCACGGTGGAAAGCCTCTCGCCCATCTTCGCTCCAGCCGCTGCCCCCCTTCCCCCATATTGGACCCGACGACGGAGATTTGCCACCCGCTCTTCGCCCGCCCGACGGCGAGCGAAGAGACCCCTGCATATATGCTCCTCAGGCAGGTAAGGTCCCGTTCCCCGGCGAAAGCCGGGGTCCGCGCGGGGCAGACTACGCCATCCGGACCCCGGCTTTCGCCGGGGAACGGCCCTTGCCGGAAAGGGATAGTTGCCGATCGGCCCCTAGGCCGGAACCCGGAGCGGGCCGGTGCCGACCTCGGCTCTTCCCACTCCGGGCTCCCGCCAGTACGGAAGTATCCGACATTTTCAATCCAAGGTGATCACGCTCTATTTCGACAGGTCGCGCAGCAGGCTGTCCCAATGCGCCAGCGCGCCGGGGATCGCATCGACCGGCGCGCGCTCGTCGAGGCCGTGCGCGAAGCTGTCGCTCGCCTTGCTGAACAGCCCCGCGACGCCATAGCTGGGAACGCCTTGCGCGCGAAAATGCAGGCTGTCGGTCGCGCCCGCGCTCATCGACGGGATGATCGGCAGCCCGGGGTAGCGCGCGTGCACCGCTTTCGTCACCGCCGCCACGACATCGGGGCGCAGCGGCGAGGCGTCGCTCGCGGTGGCATCGGGGTCGGTGTTCACCTTGATCGCGGGATCGGCGACGACCTTTTCCAGTTCGGCACGCACCGCCTCGATACTCACGCCCGGAAAGATGCGGCAATTGACGTTCGCCGTCGCCCTTTGCGGCAGCGCATTCTCGGCATGGCCACCCTTGATCAGGGTCGGCACGCAGGTCGTGCCGATCTGGCCGACATATTCGGGGTCGGCGCGGATCGCCGCGACCGCCCCGGCATCCGCGGGGTTGGCGGCGAAGGCCTTGAGCGCCGCGCCGATGGCGCCGCCGACCTGGTCGGCGACGATCTGCATCCCCGCTTTCGTCAGTTCGTTCTGCTGCGGCGCGAAGCGATAGGCGCCGATCTTCGCCAGCGCTTCGGACAGCTGGACGATCGCGTTGACCGCGCCGGGGCGCGAGCTGTGCCCGCCGGGATTGGTCACTTCGAGCACATAGTCGGCATAGGTCTTCTCGCCCGCCTGCAGACCGTAATATCGGGCCTTGCCATCCTCTCCGATCAGCCCGCCGCCGCCGTCGCCGTTGAGCGCGAATTCCGCCCCCTTGTAGGCCGCGGCGAGCGCGCGTGTCGTGTCCATCGCGGTTTCCTCGTCGCCTGACAGCAGCAGGATGATCGAGCGCTTCGGCCGGAACCCGTCCTTCTTGAGCTGCGCGAGCGTCGCGACCATCATCGCAACGTCGAACTTATTGTCCTCCGATCCGCGCCCGAAGATATAGCCGCCTTCCTCCACCGGCACGAAGGGGTCGCGTACCCAGTCCTTGGGATCGGCCTCGACGACGTCCATATGGCCCAGCAGCAGGATGGGTTTCGCGTCGGTCGTGCCCTTCAGCGTCGCGGCGAAGGTAGCGGTCTCGCCCATCGGAGTGATGACGATATCGCCGTCGGCAAAGCCCGCCGCCTTGAGCACCCCGGCATAATAGGCCGCCAGTTCGGGGACCTTGCCGCGTCCGGCGACGGTCGGAATCGCGATGCTGTCCGTCAGGATCGCCTTCGCCGCCGTGGGATCGGCGGGCTTGGCGTGGACGGGCGCCGCGGCCAGCAGGGCGGCGGAGGCCAGAAAGATGGAAGCAAAACGCATGTGATCGACCCCTTTAGCGAGTTATTCTGATCCGTTCGGACCGAGCCTATGGAAGCCCTGTCCCGGCTGCCATGCTGGCGGAAGAACGGGCCTTCGACAAGTTCATGGCGAGCAGAATCTTCGGGTCAGGCTGCTTTCTTCGCGTTCGGCGCCGGCGTCTTGGGCTTGTAGCGGCACAGGTCGGCGACCGGGCAGCGCCAGCATTCGGGCGTCCGCGCCTTGCAGATATAGCGGCCGTGCAGGATCAGCCAGTGGTGCGCGCCGACGCGGAACGGCGCCGGCACCTTGCGTTCGAGCTGCTTTTCGACCACGAGCACCGTCTTGCCCGGCGCGAGCCCGGTGCGGTTGCCGACGCGGAAGATGTGCGTGTCGACCGCGAAGGTTTCCGCACCGAACGCGCAGTTCATCACGACATTGGCGGTCTTGCGCCCGACTCCCGGAAGCGCGACCAGCGCATCGCGGTCGGCGGGCACCTCGCCGCCATGGTCGCGGACGAGGATTTCGGACAGCGCGATGACATTCTTCGCCTTGGCATTGAACAGCCCGATCGTACGGATGTGCCGCTTCAGCCCGTCTTCGCCGAGGTCGAGCATCTGCTGCGGCGTCTTCACCGTCTCGAACAGCCCCCGCGTCGCCTTGTTCACCCCGACGTCGGTCGCCTGCGCCGAGAGCACGACGGCGACGAGCAGCTGATAGGTGTTGCCGAACGCCAGCTCGGTCTGCGGATCGGGATTGAGCTCGGCCAGGCGGCGGAAAAATTCGAAGATGTCGGCTTTCGTCATCGCGGGTCAGAACAGCCCGATCACCTGCGGCATCGTGTAGCGCCCGGACTTCTGGTGGATCAGCCACAGCGCCGCCTTCACCGCGCCGCGCGCGAAGATCATGCGATTCTCGGCGCGGTGCGACAGGGTGATCATCTCCTCGGGACCCGCGAAGATGACGTCATGGTCGCCGGCGACGGTACCGCCGCGCAGGCTGGCGAAACCGATCTTGCCGTGCCCGCGCGCGCCGGTGACACCGTCGCGGCCGCACTCCGAGCAGCGGACGAGATCGATGCGGCGCCCCTCGGCCGCCGCCTGCCCGAGCAGCAGCGCGGTGCCGCTCGGCGCGTCGACCTTGTTCCGATGATGCATTTCGAGGATTTCGATATCCCATTCGGGGTCGAGTCGCGCCGCTGCCTCGCGCACCAGATGCGCGAGCAGGGTGACGCCGAGCGACGTATTGCCGGTCTGGAGCACCGCGATGTCGCGCGCCGCTTCGTCGATCAGATAATGATGCCGCTCCTCGAGCCCCGTCGTGCCGATGACGATCGGCTTCTTCGCCGCCACGCAGGCGTCGAGCGTCGCCTCGAGCGCGGCGGGCGAGGAGAAATCGACGAGCACGTCGGCGCTTGCCGCCAGTTTCGCGATATTGCCGCCCTTGTCGATGCCGCAATGTCCATGCCCCGCTTCCGCTGCTGCGGCGGCGAGCGCGACGCCCATCCGCCCCTGGCTGCCGACGATCCCGATGCTGGTCATGCCTTGCCTTTCCCGTCCCCGTCATGCTGAAATCCGGTTCAGCATCCATTCGCACCCGCGTAGCGAGAATGGACCCCGAATCACGTTCGGGGGGACGAAGCAAGGATAACATGACTCCCATCCAGAATATCGTGATCCTGACCGGCGCCGGGGTTTCGGCCGAAAGCGGCATCGACACCTTCCGCGACGCGGGCGGGTTGTGGGAGCAGCATCGGGTCGAGGACGTCGCGACGCCCGAGGCTTTCGCGCGCGATCCCGACCTCGTCCACCGCTTCTACGACGCGCGGCGCGAGGCGATCCAGACCAAGGTCCCGAACGCGGCGCACGAGGCGCTGGCGCGGCTCGACGCCTACTGGCCCGGCGACCTGCTGATCGTCACCCAGAATGTCGACGACCTGCACGAACGCGCCGGCGCCCGGCGGCTGGTCCACATGCACGGCGAGCATCTGAACGCCTGGTGCACCGCATGCGACACGCGCAGCCGCTGGACCGGGCCGCTGATCGACCGCCCCCCCTGCCCCGCATGCGGCGTGGCCGGCCATCTGCGCCCCGACGTCGTATGGTTCGGCGAGATGCCCTATCGGATGGACGACATCTATCGCGCGCTGAACCGGGCCGACCTGTTCGTGTCGATCGGCACCTCGGGCGCGGTCTATCCCGCCGCGGGTTTCGTCCGCGAAGCGCGCCAGTCGGGCGCACGCACGCTCGAACTCAACATGGAGCCGAGCGAGGGCAGCCATTGGTTCGCCGAGGCGCGGCACGGTCCGGCAACGCGGCTGGTGCCGACATGGGTCGACCGGATGCTGGAGGTCTGAGCTCGAGCCTCCGCGCGCTTTTCAACGGCGCGCGGCGAAGAAATCGCGGAGCAGCACCGCCGCCTCGCCCGCGCCGATGCCGTCGTAGATTTCGGGGCGGTGATGGACCGTCGGCTGCGAAAAGACGAGCGCGCCATGCGCGACCGCGCCGCCCTTCGCATCGTCGGCGCCGTAATAGAGCCGCGCGATCCGTGCATGGGCGATCGCGCCCGCACACATCGCGCAGGGCTCCAGCGTCACATAGAGGTCGCAGCCGTCGAGCCGCTCGTTGCCGAGCTTGGTCGCCGCGGCGCGAATCGCGACGATTTCGGCGTGCGCGGTGGGATCGTGCGATTCGCGCGGACGGTTGTGCCCTTCGGCAATGATCGCGCCGTCCTTGACGATGACGGCGCCGACCGGCACCTCGCCCCATTCGGCGGCGATTCGCGCCAGATCGAGCGCGCGGCGCATCGGGTCGGGAAGTGGGAAACAGGCCATGGCTTTCCCGCTAATCGCTTGACGAATCTCCGGCAAGCGGATAAGCGCGCGCCTTTCCCGGCCGATCCGGTTTCCTTGGCGCTTGTCGCGCCAACCGGCGCGCCGCCCAGATTTTGTGAGGACGAAGACGATGTCGCGCATTTGCGAACTGACCGGCAAGGGCCGCCAGGTGGGCCACAATGTCAGCCACGCCAACAACAAGACCAAGCGCACCTTCCTGCCCAATCTGCAGAATGTGACGCTGTTGTCGGAAGCGCTGGGTCGCGGCGTCAAGCTGCGCGTCTCGACGCACGGCCTGCGTTCGGTCGAGCACAACGGCGGCCTCGACAACTGGCTGATGAAGACCGGCGACGACCTGCTTTCGGCCAACGCCCGCAAGGTGAAGAAGGAAGTGGCGAAGAAGCTGGCCGAAACGGCCGCCTGACCGCCTTTCCATCGCCGACGCAATCAGGCGGCCCGGTTACGGCGCCGCCTTTTTGCTGTCCGCAGTGCGCGGCGGCAGCCCGACGAGTTCGAATTGCAGCAACAAGCTGCGCTGCCAGCTGGTGAAATTGTCGTCGGACACCAGCCAGACATAGGTGCGCCCGCGCTCGACCGAAACCGCCGCGCCTTCGAAATTGTCGGCGATCGCGCGCGGAACGCGGCCGATGGTGCGCGACCGGACGACCGTATCGGAGCCGATGTCGGCGGGATCGACCACGGCGAGGATCGTCGTGAAGACCGGCAACAGGCCGAGCCTGCGATGGACGAGCAGGACGCGCCCGTCGGGAAGCGGCGCCGCGTCGCTGACCGATCCCTTGGCCTGTGCATCGTAGAAGAAACGCAGCGGCGGCGGGCCCGGCGCCGCCGGATCGGTGGCGTAGAGCAGCGCCTCGCGGCCGCGCGGATCATCGTCGGCATCTTCCGAAAAGACGATAGTGCGCCCGTCGGCCAGCCGTGCCATCGCTTCCGGCCCGCCATTGCCCGGCCAGGCGGGCTGCGGCAGCGTCCGGCGCGATTCGATCCGCGACAGCGCCGGATCGTATCGCCGGATCTCGTTGACGCCCTCGAATGCGATCCAACTCGCGCCGCTTGCCGGATCGATCGCCATCGCCTCGGCATCGACCAGCGACTTGCGCCCCGATCCGCCCTCCAGCGTCGGCAACAGACCGATGCGCACATTGGTCACGCGGCCGTCGGGGTGCAGCGTCAGGCGTGTCCAGCCGCCGGCGTCGCTGACGAGCTGGAAGCGGCCCGGCCCCACCCGGGCGAGCGCGGAGAAGCCGCCGAAGCGGCTGTTCGGGCTGACCAGATGCCAGCCGCGCACGAAGCGGAGCGCCCCGGTCCGACCCGGCGCGCCGTCGAGCGGGCGCGCGACGATGCTTTGGGTGAAGTTATCGACCGGAAAGCGAAAGGCCGTCCCCAGAACGGGGCCGACGGCAAGGAAGATCAGCAGGGCGAAGAGCAGGCGGCGGCGCATCGCCGCCGGGCGTAGGGCCGCGACGCGGGAAAGGAAAGCCGCGCATCGAAGCTGAACGCCAGCCGACAGCCATGTTCAGGCTTCGCTCAAACCGAATCGGGCAAAACCGCATCATCGACCCACCGCCCGGCAAGGGCCCAAGACGAAAGAAGGAGACAAGAGATGAAAAAGATGATGACGCTCTCCCTCGCCGCCCTGATGTCCACTGCGACCCTGGGCCTGGCGACTCCGGCCGCGGCGCAGAACGGCTATTACGACCGCGACGGCTATTCGACCTATTATGCGGGCCATCGCGACAACCGGCGCTACGATCGCTCGGACCGCCGCGATTATCGGAACGACCGGCGCTATTACAACCAGCGCTATGACCGTCGCAATTATCGCCAGTGCGACAACGGCACCGGCGGCACGGTGATCGGCGCCATCGCCGGCGGGCTCGCCGGCCACGAGATCGCCGGCCGCGGCGACCGCACCGTCGGCGCGATCATCGGCGGCGCCGTCGGCGCCATCGCGGGCCGCGCGATCGACAAGGGGAATGACGGCTGCCGTTAAGAAGGCAGACCCGACCCCCAACGAAAATGCTCTTCCCTCCTGCCCCGTCCGGTTTGCGCCGGGCGGGGTTTTGCTTGCGCCGAATGGGGATGGGGAAGCGAGGCGATGCGGCTTGCCATCGCCGCAGGGCGCGCCTAGTCTCGATGCCAAGTGCACGTCCGCGGTCCTGCGGGCGCGTGAATTGAGACAGGTAATCATAGCCATGCGGCAAATGGCAGCGCCAACAGGGCAGCCGCCGCGGCCCGGAGCAGCGGTGGCGACGGACAGACGAAAGGGCGGTTCCCTACCTCGCCCCTTCGCATTCACGCGACCGAAAAGCTATGGCGCCATCGACCTCGGCACCAACAACTGCCGCCTGCTGATCGCGCGGCCGCAGGACGGCGAACTCGTCGTCATCGATGCCTTTTCACGGATCGTGCGGCTGGGCGAGGGTCTGCACGGCAGCGGCCGAATCGGCGCGGCGGCAATCGACCGCGCGGTCGCCGCGCTCGCCGTCTGCGCCGACAAGCTGCGCCGCCGCCATGTCGCGCTGTCGCGCGCCGTCGCGACCGAAGCCTGCCGCCGCGCATCCAATTGCGACGAACTGGTCGACCGGGTGCGGCGCGAGACGGGCATCGTGCTCGACGTGATCTCGGCCGCCGAAGAGGCGCGGCTCGCGGTGCTCGGCTGCCACAATCTGATGGAGCCCGGCGACGGGCCGGCGCTGATCTTCGACATCGGCGGCGGATCGACCGAGTTGATGCAGGTCGAGGTGAACGGTCACGACGTCGCGATCCACGACTGGGTGAGCGTGCCGTGGGGCGTCGTGTCGCTGACCGAGCATGCCGCGACGACGACCGACGACCTGCCGGCGCGGCGCGCAAGCTATGCGCAGATGCGCGAGGTAACGCGCGCCGCCTTCGCCGCCTTCGCCGATCGCGCGCAGCGATTCGCGGGCCAGCCGCTGCGCCTGCTCGGTACCAGCGGCACCGTGACGACGCTCGCCAGCGTCTTCCTCGACCTGCCGCGCTACGACCGGCGTGCGGTCGACGGGCTGATCGTTCCCACCAGATCGATGCGCGACATCAGCCACCGCCTCGCCGAGGCAAGCCTCGCCGACCGCGCGGAGATCGCCTGCATCGGGCGCGAGCGCGCCGACCTGGTCGTGGCGGGCTGCGCGATCCTCGAAAGCATCATCGACCTGTGGCCCGCCGCGCGCGTCGGCGTCGCCGACCGCGGTATCCGCGAGGGGATATTGCGCACGCTGGCGGTGCAGGGCCGCGACGTACCGGTGACGCGCCGCGAGCATCGCCGGTGAGCGGCCCGCATCGCAAAGGCGGGGGCGCCGGGGGCGGCAGCGGACGCGGCGGCCTGCACGAGCGGGTGAAGACCGCGCGGCGGCGCACCGCATCGTCGACGCGCTGGCTGCAGCGCCAACTCAACGATCCCTATGTCCGCCGCGCGCAGGCGGAGGGCTATCGCTCGCGCGCCGCTTACAAGCTGATCGAGCTCGACGAGAAATTCGGCTTCCTGAAAAAGGCGCGCGCGGTCGTCGACCTCGGCATCACGCCGGGTGGCTGGTCGCAGGTCGTGCGCAAGACCAACCCGCGCGCGCGCGTTGTCGGGATCGACCTGCTCGCCTGCGAGCCCATCGAAGGGGTCGCGATCCTCGAGATGGATTTCATGGACGACACCGCCCCCGACGCACTGATCGAGGCGCTGGGCAGCGCCCCCGATCTCGTCATCTCCGATATGGCGGCGAACACCGTCGGCCATCCCCAGACCGACCATCTGCGCACCATCGCGCTCGCCGAAACCGCCGCCGATTTCGCGGTGCAGACGCTGCAGCCCGGCGGCGCCTTTGTCGCGAAAGTTTTCGCGGGCGGCGCCGACCGCGAGCTGCTGACCATCCTCAAGCGGAATTTCGCCACGGTGAAGCACGCCAAGCCGCCGGCCAGCCGCAAGGGATCGCCCGAACTCTATGTCGTCGCACAGGGCTTCAAGGGCCGGGAAGGCGCCGGGGCAAGCGAAGACGAGATGCCTTGAACGAAGGCGGGGGGACGGCATGAAGCGGACAGGGGCATCGGGGGCTTCGGTCGTGCTGGCGGCGCTGATGCTGGCCGCGTGCGGCGGCGGAGGTGGCGGCGGCGGAACCGGCGCACCGCCGGTCACGGTGACGCCGACACCATCGCCCACCCCGGCGCCGACCGCGAGTTGCACCCTTTCGGCGCGCCAGGGGTTCGCAAAGGCCGTGCTCGACGAATGGTATCTGTTCCCCGGCGACATGGCGCGTAACGCCGATCCGGCGCGGTACGCCGACGTCCAATCCTATATCGACGCACTCACCGCGCCGGCGCGCGCGCTCGGCAAGGATCGCTATTTCACCTACATTACCTCGATCGCCGAGGAGACGGCCTTCTACGCACGCGGCGCGAGTGCGGGATTCGGATTGCGGCTCGCCTACGATCCCTATGCGCAGCGCATCGTCATCGCCGAAGCCTATGAGGGTGCGCCGGCGCTGGCGGCGGGAATCGACCGGGGCGCGCGCATATCGGCGATCGGCACCAGCGCCGATTCGATGCGCACGCTGTCGTCGCTCGCCGCCGCGGGCGGCACCGACGCGATCATCGCCGCGCTCGGTCCCGACGAAGCCGGCGTGACGCGCGTGCTGCGCGTCACCGACGCCTCCGACACGCGCGACGTGCGCGTGACCAAGGCCGAATATGACATCGACCCGGTGTCCGACCGCTATGGCGCCAAGGTCATCAGCGAGGGCGGGCGTAGCTATGGCTACGTCAATCTGCGCACCTTCATCCGCTCGGCCGACCAGCAGCTTCGCGACGCGTTCCAGACCTTCCGCGACCGGGGCGTGACCGACATCGTCGTCGACCTGCGCTACAACGGCGGCGGGCTGGTTTCGACCGCCGAACTGTTCGGCGACCTGCTGGGCCGCGACCGCAACGCGAGCGAGATTTTTTCGCAGACACGGTTCCGCCCGGAAAAGGCATCGAAGGACGAACGGCATTTCTTCACCGCACAGGCCCAGGCAATCGCGCCGACGCGCATCGCCTTCATCGGCACCGGGTCGACCGCCTCGGCGAGCGAACTCGTCATCAACGGCATGCTGCCGTGGCTCGGCACCAACATGACGCTGGTCGGCGGCAACACCTATGGCAAGCCGGTCGGGCAGATCGCGCTCGACCGCCCCGAGTGCGACGACCGCTTGCGCGTGATCGCCTTCGCGACCGGTAATGCGGCGGGGGCCGGCGATTATTTCGGCGGGCTGGCGCCCCGGATCGCGAACAGCTGCGCGGCCGCGGACGATCTCGACCTGCCGCTCGGCGACCCGCGCGAGGCGTCGGTTCGCGCAGCGATCGATTTCCTAGCCGGGCGAAGCTGCGGCGCGCCGATCACCGGGCTCAGCGCATCGACGACGCGCAGCATCGCCGCGGTGCGCGAACCGACCGAGATGCTCGCCCCAGCCCGGCCGACCACGGCACAGCGCGAACTGCCCGGATTGTTCTGAAGTGCCGAACTGACGCCGCTCAGGCGGCGGCGCTCTCGCGGTCGGCGAACAGCGCTTTCAGATCCTTCTTCAATATCTTGCCGTTGGCGTTGCGCGGCAGCGTGTCGGCGGCGAAGCGGATCGCGACCGGCACCTTGAACGCCGCGAGCCGGGCACGCACCCAATCCTGCAGTTCGACCTCGGTCGCCGTCGTGCCGGGCGCGAGATGCACGATCGCCGCGGGCTCCTCGCCCAGCGTACGGTGCGGAATGCCGATTACCGCACAGTCGGTCACCGCCGGATGGTCGTACAGCACATTCTCGACCTCCGACGAATAGATATTCTCGCCGCCGCGCAGCACCATGTCCTTCGCGCGGTCGACGATATAGACGAAGCCCTCCTCGTCGAGCCGCGCGAGGTCGCCGGTGCGCACCCAGCCGTCGACGAAGGTCTCGGCGGTTGCCTCTGGCTTGTTCCAATACCCCATCACGATCATCGGCCCGCGCGCCCACAGCTCGCCGACCGTGCCGACCGGCAGCACCGTAACGCCGTCTTCGGCGCGGATTTCGAGGTCGGCGACCGCGACCGGCGGCCCCGCGCTCGCCGGGCGGTTCAGATAATCCTCCGCCCCGTGCGAGGTCACCGTCGCCATCGTCTCGGTCATTCCCCAGCCGTTGCCGGGCAGCGCGCCGAACTCCTCATAGATGCGCCGCACCAGTTCGGGCGCCGACGGCGCGCCGCCATAGGCGATCGCCTCGAGCGACGAGAGATCGTAATTCGCGCGGTCGGGATGCTCGATGAGCTGCCAGGCGATCGTCGGGACACCGCCGGTGACGTTGACCTGCTCGCGCTCGATGATCTCCATCGCGCCCATCAGCATGGCCGAACAGGCGGTAACGTGGAACATCGGGATCACCGTCAAGATCGTGCGCGGCTGGGGCTCCGGCAACGTCTCGCCGCGGCGCAGGAAGCTGCGCGCTCCCGAAAAAGCGCCCGAGAGGATGTTGGTCATCATGTTGCGATGCGTGCCGAGCGCTCCCTTGGGCTGCCCCGTCGTGCCGCTGGTATAGAAGATCGCCGCCGCATCGTCGCTGTCGATCGCGACGCGCGGGCGATCGTCGCCGGGCAGAGCGGCCCAGCTTGCCGGAGCGCCGACGATCTCCTCCAGCGCCGTCGTATCGGCGATCGGCCCCGCGCCGCGCGCGACGATCCACTGTTCGACGTCGGGCAGCATCGCGCGATGCTCGCGCAGCCGCTCGTAGCGCTCGCCATCGACGATCACGATCTTCGATCCCGAATCGCGAATGCCATAGGCCAGTTCGGCGCCGGTCCACCAGGCGTTGAGCGGCACCGCGATCGCGCCGATCGTGGTGATGGCGAAAAAGACCATCGGCCATTCGGGCAGGTTGCGCATCGCGAAGGCGACCCGGTCGCCCGGGCCGACGCCCATCGCCTGCAGCGCCCGCGCGAAGGCCGCGGTCGCGCGCCAGTTCGCCGCATAGCTGATCCGCTCGTCGTCGAGGATCGTGAACGGCCGCTCCCCGTGCACGCGCGACAGGTCGAGCAGTTCGCCCAGATCGTGCGGCGCATTCTTCCACACCCGCGTCGCAATGCCGCGGATCGGCACCACCTCCATCTCGAACGGAGCGCCCGGCGCGGTCAGCGCCGCGGTCGCATCGGCCAGCGACATCTTCGGCCAGCTGGGGTCGAGGGGCACCACGGGTTCGCCGGTCGGATCATTCGCCACGAGACATCTCTCCATCATCCTGCGCGCCGTTGAATCGGCGGCTCGGCGGCAAGGTTAGGATCGCCCGGCCCGTTCGACAAGGGTGCGGCTCGGCGCGCACGAGCAGCCCCCGCCCGCCCGCTCCGGTCAGGCCGGCTGGATCGCTTCGGGCGCCGCCGGCTCCCTGTGCGCGGCGATGCACGACAGCACGCTGGCGACGACCAGCACGAAAGCGGCCGCTTCAAGCCCGGTGGGCAGGCGTGCTTCCCACAGGAAACCGTATAGGAGAGCGAACAGCGTCTCGAAGAGGATCATCTGCCCGACGAGGGTCAGCGGCAGCAGCCGGCTCATCCGGTTCCACAGCAGATTGCCGAGGATCGACGCGAGCAGCGCGACGCCCATCGACACGCCAGCGAGCCGCGCCCAGTCGAGCATCGCATGCGGTTCGCCGTCGAACGCCAGCGACCAGGGGATCAGCAGCAGCGACAGCGAACCGGTGACGATCCCCATCAGCAGGTTCCAGTCGTGCGCGCCGATATGGTCCAGGCGGTTCAGCGCGCGGCTGTTCCCCACCGCGAACACGACCCAGCTGAGCAGCGCGCCGCCGGCGCACGCGAGCCCGAGGAGCTGTCGGCCGGTCGAACCCGTCGCAGGCGC
This sequence comes from Sphingopyxis sp. SCN 67-31, assembly GCF_001725095.1. NCBI lineage: Bacteria > Pseudomonadati > Pseudomonadota > Alphaproteobacteria > Sphingomonadales > Sphingopyxidaceae > Sphingopyxis > Sphingopyxis sp. SCN 67-31. The sequence goes on from NZ_MEFH01000081.1 coordinate 21,407, forward strand.
GGCGACCGCCTGCCAGCCGATGCACAGCACGCCAGCGACCGACAGCAGCAGCGACGGCCACAGCCGGACGAGTGGAACCGCGCCATGATCGCAGCTTCCGACCAGGGTGACTGCAACCGGAAGGAAGCCGATGACGAGCGACGTCATCGCGATCCCGCCGAGCTGCACCGCGCCGGACAGCAGGATATAATAGAGGATGTTGCCGCAAAGCCCCAGCCAGCCGAGCGCCAGCCAGTCGCTGCGCGTCGCCTGCGCGACGGTGCGGCGCCAGCGCGGCGCCATGATCGCCGCGGAAAAAAGGCCGTAGAAGACATAGCGACCGATCGTGAGCTGGATCGGGCTGAAATCATGCGCAAGCGCCGGCGCGAGGAACACCAGCCCCCACAGCGCCCCCGCCCCCATTCCGCACGCGATCCCCAGCATTGTGCGGCGCGACGCATGCGGTCCGGCGGTATCTGGGATCATGACGCTGTCCTTGGTGACGATTGCTGGGAAATATCACCGTCAAAGCGGGAATTGCGCCCTTGATTCGAGGGCGAAATGCAACAAAAACTCGCTTCATGATGCCGGCCCGCTCCACCAGACGCAGCGAACTCGACAATTTCGATCGTGCCATCCTGCGCATCGTACAGCGCGACGCGAAGAAGCCGCAGCGATTGATCGCCGAAGCGGTCGGCCTGTCGGCGGCGGCAGTGCAGCGCCGCATCGCCGCGATGGAGGATGCGGGCATCATCGATCGGAACGTGGCGATCGTCGACCCCGCCGCGGTCCGCATGGCGATCACCGCGATCGTCGAAGTGCATCTGACCGACGAGAAGCTGCCGACCGTCGACAGGGCCAAGGCGCTGTTCCGCGCCGCGCCCGAAGTGCAGCAATGCTATTATGTGACCGGCGGGATCAGCCTTGTGCTGGTGATCGTCGTGCCCGACATGGCCGCCTACGAAGCCTCGACACGCCGGCTGTTCGCGCAGAACGAATCGGTGAAGAGCTTCCGCAGCCTGATCGCACTCCACCGGGTCAAGGCCGGAATGGAAATCGAAATCCCCGCGACGACCTCGCCCGCCCCGCGCCGCTGATCGCCGCAACGGCAAGGCTGTCTGCGTCAGCGGGCGGAAAAGCGACCGGCTCTTGCCTGCGCCGCGGAAGCAGGGTAGAGACCCGCCCGGCCATGCCATGGCCCCTTCGTCTAGCGGTCAGGACGCGGCCCTCTCACGGCTGAAACACGGGTTCGATTCCCGTAGGGGTCACCAAAATCCTCTCCCAGAGGGTTTCAGAGAGTGCCATAACTGGCTGATTTCTGCGGTTTTTTGTGGTATAGGTATTCCCATACGGAGCGGCCGAGTGCCACCGGATACCACCATCTTGATGGTATATCTGATGGTAGCGCGGTCCTCCCCTTGTCGGAGATACCATCATGGCGCTTACCGCCGTTTCGATCAAAAACGCCAAGGGCCGGAAAAAGCCCTATAAACTCACCGATGGCGACGGGCTTTTCCTCTATGTGACCCCCAACGGTGGCCGCTACTGGCGCATGAACTACCGCCACCACGGCAAGCAAAAGACGCTGGCGTTCGGGGTCTATCCCGACACTGGCCTAGCCGAAGCCCGCGAGCAGCGCGACGCGGCGCGCAAGGTTCTGGCGCGTGGCAACGATCCGGCAGAGCAGCTCAAACTTGAGCGCATCGCCGCCGCCGTCGCGGCGTCCAACAGCTTCAAGGCTGTTGCCGACGAATGGCTTGTGAAGGTCGAGCGCGAGGGCCGTTCCGTCGTCACCATGAAGAAACTGCGCTGGCTGCTGGACTTCATCAACGAGTCCATCGGCAAGCGTCCTGTCGCCTCCATTACCGCGCAGGAGCTTCTTATCATGCTCCGCAAGATGGAGGGCAAAGGCCGTTACGAGACGGCGAAGCGCCTTCGCAGCACCGCCAGCCAGATATTTCGCTACGCCATCGCCACGGCGCGGGCGGAACGCGACGTTGCCGCCGATCTACGCGGCGCGCTGATTGCACCCCAGCCTGTCCACCGGGCGGCGATCACGAACGCCAACGGCGCGGGCGGCTTGCTACGCGCCATCGAAGCGTTCGAGGGCTTTGCGAACACCAAGGCGGCATTGCAGTTGCTTCCGCATGTGTTTGTCCGTCCCGGTGAGCTTCGCTATGCCGAATGGGCCGACTTCGATTTTGACAAGGCGCTTTGGACTATCCCGCCCCACAAGACCAAGATGCGGCGCATCCACAGCATCCCGCTTTCCCGTCAGGCGCTCGCCATCCTCGAAACCATTGAGCATGACGCAGGCTATAGCAGCTTCCTGTTCCCGTCCCTGCGGTCAGTTGACCGCCCCATGTCGGAAAACACGATCAACGCCGCGCTACGGCGCATGGGCTTCGCGCAGGACGAAATGACCGGCCACGGCTTCCGGGCGATGGCGGCGACATTGCTCAACGAAATGGGCCTATGGCATCCCGACGCGATCGAGCGGCAGCTTGCCCATTGCGACAACAATGCGGTGCGCCGTGCCTATACGCGGGGCGAGTATTGGGACGAGCGCGTCCGCATGATGCAACATTGGTCGGATCACCTCGATTTCCTCCGCGACGGCGCGAAGGTCATCAAGGGCGACTTCCAGAAGGCGAAGGCCGGGGAGTAACCCGGCCTTGCCTCATTCGGCGCGATCTTCACGGAAAGCGGCGGGGTTGGCGATCCAGCGATCCACGGCGGATTCATGCCAGCCGGTGCCGTGGATGCTGATTGTGATTTGCCGGGGAAAGCTGCCTTCCGCGATCTTGCGGTAGAGGGTGGAGCGGGAAAGTCCGGTGCGATGCAGCACCGTCTTGAGGCGTATGATCCGTTCAGGGTGAGGCACGGGATATTCTTTCATCATCTGGTGGCTGACGAAGCTCCCTGGGAAAGATTTTGGATGGTCGGCTTCGTCTTGCAAGTGCCTTTTCGCCGACTCTCGATACCGGCGAAGAATCGGGCGCAAATACAGGCAAACGGCTACAGACTTCAGTGGACGGTGGCGCACGGCCACGATGGGCGCGATCAGGCAAAGATGGGCGGGAGCTTTTCGCCGAATTTCGGGAGTACCGTGGCGTATCCGCCACCTCGCTGCTCCGCTTTGAACGGGAGAAATGCCCTAGCGACCGTTTCTCGGTCCCGATTCGCATATCGTCACAGACCTCCTTTTCGGTGGTCTGCCCGCCACATATGAGTCTGCATTACACCGTACCGGTCCCGCAAGAGGGAAGGCATGGCAGTGCCGATTTGGCACCGTAGCGATGAGCATATCCAAACGGCGCGATCGCATCCTACGTTGAAATATAACGCTGAGTGTTATACATTGAAGGTGAAGCAGGAGAGCTGCCATTACGCGTATTTTCAAGAATGGCTGGTTCGAACGCTTTTCGCGCAAGGAACGAATCAATGATTCAGCCCTTCGCGATGCCGTGGCGTGGGCCGAAAGCGGGCTGGTGGATGCCGACCTTGGCGGCGGCGTCATCAAGCAGCGCGTAGCGCGGCCGGGAAAGGGCAAGTCGGGCGGTTATCGCACGTTGATCCTGTTCCGGCAGGGCGACCGCGCGATATTCGCTTTCGGGTTCGCCAAGAGCGCGCAGGCGAACATATCGAAAGCCGATCTGGCACTGTTGCGTGATGCGGCAACCGAAGCGTTGAAGTGGAGCGGCGAGGAACTGGACAGGCTGGTAGCATCGGGAACGCTGGTGGAGATTGAAGATGGCAACGACGACGAAGGATAAGGGCTATCGCAGCGAGATCGCGGGTGCGATCCATGAGATGATGAGCGACGCGCACGACGCGGGCGTGGTGTCGCGCGCGACGCTTCGCAACTTTGACGAGGCGTGCCTTGCCCCGGCCCCGGTGCTGGCGGGCGACGAAATCCGCGCGATCCGCGAGCGCGAGCATGTCTCGCAGCCGGTGTTCGCAGCCTATCTCAATGTGTCGCGTAATCTGGTGTCCGATTGGGAGCGTGGCGTGAAACGGCCGGGTGGGCCTGCCCTGCGTCTTCTGTCCATTATCCAGCGCAGGGGACTGCAGGCCGTTGCTTGAGGAATGCTAGACAATGGAAGCGCCAAAATCATTTGGTCGATAGAGTCTGGTGGATGACTCCACTATACATTCCCATATTGGGAATGATAAAAGACAAGTAATTGATAATACTATATTATAAATCTCTTTCTTTTTTCTGCTTCATGTGAGATATCCTACACAAAGGAGTTCTATCATGGCAGATAAGGTTCGCTATCCTCAAATCCCTAGCACGGTTTGGTGGGGGATAAGAGCAATTCTTCAAAAAACGCCTAGCGTAACGGTAGATGAGCGTCTCCTTGGCGTTCAGCTGGGAGTGCAGGAGGCAGCGGCCAAGGCTTATATAAATGAGCTGCGAAGTGTTGGCCTTCTCACAGAGGACGGGAAGGCCACATCTGTTGCCCAAAAATGGCGGTTGGATGACAGCTATGAAGAAGCTGTCACCCAAATCGTCAATGACACATACCCCGAGGGTCTAATACACTTGGCACCTCCGGGTGAAGCTGAGCGGCAGAAAGTTGTGTCATGGTTCCTGCGCGAGGGCCTGGGTCAAGGAGCTGCTGGTAACAAGGCTGCCACCTATCTCCTGATATCGAGCCCTACTCCGAACGAGGCACCGCGAGCGGCCTCAAAGGCCGCGCAAACCGAAAACACCTCCCGACCTCGACCCTCGCGAAAACCTGCTGCTTCACAAAAGGCGGAAAATGGCAGGTTGCCTGATGCCGCGCAGAAGGATCGTGAAGGGCGCGCCAACCCATCGGGGCGCGCTAGCAGCGAAGCGTTTCCGCTGAATGTAAATGTGCAAATACATATCAGTGCAGATGCAGGAACTGAGCAGATCGAGTCCATCTTTCAGGCAATGAGGCGCTATCTGTATGACGCTCCGGCTACTTGATGGCATTCGACGGCTGCAAGAGCACCTGTTCGAGGTCGGATTAGCGAGATCTGTTTTAGCGCTACCGGCGCCACGGATGTTAGCGCTTCCCTCCCCAACTGCTGAGGGTTCGGAACCCGCAAGCGTGTTCGCACGGCTTGTTACGGAACCTGAAATAAGCGGCGTGGCCGCCGATCTGTTCATGTCAGGCCATTATAACTTGTCTGTGGCCGAGGCATATAAAGCTGTTGATAAATTTGTTGCCGATCGCGTTCCTTCGCTCATGCAGAACGGAACCACATTGATGGAGCAGGTCTTTTCTCCCAACGCACCACATCTGCAATGGTCGGGGATGCAGACTTCTTCGCAAATCGATGAGCAGAAGGGCTATCATAGATTATTTTCTGGCGCGATGTTGGGAATCCGGAATCCAACTACACATGAGTTTGGATGGGTAGATGATCCGGAGTTAGCTCTAGAACTGATAGTGTTTGCTCAACATCTTCTGCGGAAAGCCAAGATCGCAGACTTGGGAGCAGGTAAAAGTAAGAAGGATCAGGCCGCCTGATCGATGCATCGTGCACACTTCACTTCGCGGCTATTTCTGCCTCGAACGCGCGCTTGCCTTTGCGCTGCCATAGGGCAAGCGCGTTGCCGCGTTCCTCGCCTCGCAGCCTGTCCGCGACGGCGAGAAACGCGCCGTAGATCGTGGCGCGATCATCGTCGGTCAGATCGACCAGCCCCGCCTTGACGACGAGGCCGCCGAGTTCGATCAGATGCCGCGTTCTCTCTCGGCGCTTCACGACCCATTCCCGCGTGTCAGTCCTAGCCTTGGCGGCTTCAATGCGATGCCGCGCCGCCTTGGAGCGGTAGAGCGCCTTCCAGCTGTTGTTCAGATCGCGGCGCAGGCTTGCGTTGCTTGCCGCGAAAGAAGGCAGCGCCTACCCTGCGCCAGCCCTCCCTTGTCGCGGCGTCGCTGTTGGCAACAGCACCGAGCAGCGCCCCGGCCAGCAATTCAGCGTCGAGCGCGTCGGCACCCGTTGCCGCGACCAGTTCGCCAAGCTGGCGCACGCGGCGTTCCTTGATCGCCTTGGCCTTGTCCGCAAGGGCTTTGAGTTCCGAATCATAGTCGCGTGGTTTCCGCATCGCAAAGTCTCCATTGTGTGACGATGCGCCTATGATAGAAGAACGGCAGCGGTGATGCAGTAGAGTCGCCGGGACAGTCTGGCACCGCCTAGTCCCTGCTCGGATTTTATTCGAGGAGGGCGCGCTTATACGTCGTGCCGACGTGCGCTTAAGGCAGTAGATGGTATGTCGCTATGGCGATGCCGAGCGCTTACATGACGAGCGGCTGGACCGCGCCCACGACTTCACGAACAAGTCGGGCGTCGTCCATTCGGAAATCCTCTTGCCCGAAGGTGCGCCTGAACGCTTCGCGGATCGCGCGACCCTCTGGAACGAGGTCGAGGCAACCGAGAAGCGCAAGGACGCGCAGCTATCGCGCGAGGTGGAGTTCTCCATTCCGCGCGAGATGACGCAGGCGCAGGGTATCGCGCTCGCACAGGATTTTGCGCGCGCTGAGTTTGTCGAACGCGGCATGATCGCGGATTTGAATATGCATTGGGACATTGGCGCGGACGGGCTGGCGAAGCCCCATGCCCATGTCATGCTGACCATGCGCGCGGTGAACGAACAGGGTTTCGGTGCGAAGGAACGCGACTGGAACAAGACCGAACTTGTCGAGCAATGGCGCGAGCGTTGGGCCGATCATGTCAACACCCGGCTTGCGGAACTGGATATTGACGCCCGTATCGACCATCGCAGTTTGCAAGCGCAGGGCATCGATCTTGAGCCACAAGACAAGATCGGCCCCGCCGCGCAGCGCATGGGCGAACGCGGGCTTGAGTCCGAGCGCATCGAGGATCACCGCGCCACCGCGCAGCGCAACGGCGAGCGAATCATTGCCGACCCTTCCGTCGCGCTGGATGCGATCACGCACCAACAGGCGACATTCACGCGGCGCGATATGGCGATGTTCGTGCATCGCCATACGGACGGGAAAGACCAATTCGACCGGGCGATGAGTGCCGTTCGCGCGTCGCCCGATCTTGTTGCGTTGGGCAAGGATGGGCGCGGCGAAGATCGCTTCACATCGCGCGACATGATCGAGACCGAGCAGCGGTTGCAGCGCGCATCGGAGTTGATGGCCGAGCGCGAGCGGCACCGCGTGGACGAGAAGGAACGCGCCGCCGCACTGGCAAGCGCGGAAGGGCGTGGGCTGTTGTTGACGGGCGAGCAGCGCGCAGCGTTCGAGCATGTGATCGGCGAGCGGGGCTTGAGCGTCGTCGTCGGTTACGCTGGGACCGGCAAGAGCGCGATGCTTGGCGTGGCGCGGGAGGCGTGGGAGCGCGGAGGGTATGAGGTGCGCGGGGCGGCGCTGTCGGGGATCGCGGCGGAAGGGTTGGAGAACGGTTCCGGCATCGCGTCGCGCACCATCGCCAGCATGGAACACGGTTGGGCGCAGGGGCGCGATATGCTCACGTCCCGCGATGTGCTGGTGATCGACGAGGCGGGCATGGTCGGTACGCGCCAGATGGAGCGTGTGCTGTCCCATGCCGCCGATGCGGGCGCAAAGGTCGTGCTGGTAGGCGACCCGCAGCAGTTGCAGGCGATCGAGGCGGGGGCGGCGTTCCGCGCGATCCATGAACGGCATGGCGGCGTCGAGATCACGGAGGTTCGCCGCCAGCATGAAGGCTGGCAGCAGGACGCCACCCGGCATCTTGCCATAGGGCGCACCGGCGAAGCCATCCGGGCCTATGCCGAGCGGGGCATGGTTCACGCGGCTGAGACGCGCGAGCAGGCCCGCGCCGAGCTTATCGAGCGTTGGGACCGCGAGCGCATCGACGCGCCCGATCAAACCCGGATTATTCTTACCCACACCAATGACGAGGTGCGCGAACTCAACGAGGCGGCGCGCGACCGTATGCGAGAGGCGGGCGAGCTTGGCGATGACGTGCGCGTGAAAACCGAGCGCGGCGATCGTGCCTTTGCATCGGGCGACCGCATCATGTTCCTTCGCAACGAGCGCAGCCTTGAGGTGAAGAACGGCACGCTAGGCACCGTCGAGCAGGTCAACCAGCGGGGCATGACCGTTCGCACCGATGATGGGCGTTCCGTGTCGTTCGACACCAAGGATTATCCCCATGTCGATCACGGCTATGCCGCCACCATCCACAAGGCACAGGGCATGAGCGTGGACCGCTCCCATATGCTCGCCACGCCGGGGATGGACCGGCACGGCGCTTATGTCGGCATGACGCGCCACCGCGACGGCATGGCGCTGCATTATGGCCGCGACGACTTCAAGGACGAGGCCCGCCTTGTCCGCACGCTATCCCGCGAACGCACCAAGGATATGGCGAGCGACTACCGCCAAGTCGATCCGGTCAAGGAATATGCCGAGCGGCGCGGCATCAGCTTTGGCGAGCGTGTCGCGGAAATCGCCCGCGCGGGCGCAGAGAATGCGCGCGGGATCTTCGACGGCTTGCGCCTCTCCCTGCCCGGACAGGATCGCGGGGCATCGGTCGCGTCGGAACGGTCACGCGGCATCTTCGCCAACTTCCGTCCGCCCGCGCTCATTGCCGATCCGGCGAAGGTAGCACAGGCCGAGTGGGAGAAGATCAGGCGGCTTGCGGTCGAGCGCCACGCTCGCGCCGTCGCGAGTATCTGGAAGATGCAGGACAAGGGCTTGCCCGTCCTGCCCCACCAGCGCGCGGAACTCGACAAGGCGCGTGAGGCCATGAACGCGACGGGCAAGCACCGCGCACAGGACATGGAGCGGGCTTACAAGCGCGACCCTGCGCTGGCGTCCGACGCGGCGGGCGGACGCGTCCGCCAAGCTATGCGCGCCATGCAGCTTGAAGCGGAAATCCGCGTCGACCCCGACAAGCGCGCGGATCGGTTCGTCGAGGGTTGGCGGCAGCTTCATACCCACCGCGAGGAATTGCAGCGCGACGGCGACTTTCGGGGCGCGCGCAAAGTGTCCGAGCAGATGGCGGGGATGGCGAAAAGCCTCGAACGCGACGCGCAGGTGGAATCCGTCCTGCGCGGGCGCAAGCAGGAACTCGGCATCGGTATCGAGACCGGCCGCCAGCTTTCCCACGATCTCGCCAGCAGCGTCGGCATCGAGATGAGCCGGGGCCGTGACCTTGGCATGAGCAGATAGGAGATACGATCATGGACACCAGCTTGCCGACCGTCACGCCGCAGGATCAGCCGCCTGATGCCAACCCGGCAGAAGCGGCCTTTGCGGAACTCTCCGCCAAGGTCGATTTTCTCGAAACCCTGCTACGCGGCCTTGTCGCCAAGCGGGAGGAAGCGCCCGATTACAGCGAGACGCTTGGCGAGATGGCCGACCTTCTCGACAAGATGAAAGCCGCCATCAAGACGCTTGCCAGCCGTCCCGCCATGACGCTCACCCCCGACGCGATGGCCGAGCAGATCGCCGCCGCTGCCGCCAAGGCGCGCGCGCAGGATGCCGCAACCATCGGTCAGGCGGTGGAGCGGCTAAACAAGGCAGCGGCCCGGATCGAATATCTTGAAGGCAAGGTGGCCGATGCACGCGACCAGCGACGCAAGCGCCACATATGGGGGATCGGCGGCGCGCTCGCAGGCATCGTTCTATGCGCGATCGTTCCCGGCTTCATAGCCCACGCCATGCCGACGAGCTGGCATTTGCCCGAACGGATGGCAGCGCGGACTCTGGACCTTGACCGCTGGACGGCCGGGGAACGCCTGCTTGCCACAGCCGAGCCGGAACGCTGGCAAACCGTTCTGTTCTCCAATGCGCTCGTGCAGGACAACCGGGATGCCATCGGCAAATGTCGCAGAGCCGCCGTGAATGGGACGGAAGCGGTGCAATGTACCGTCAAAGTCAGACCATGACCCCTGGCAGCCAGGCCGTTTTGGGTATCGAGAACGGCGAGAACGGACCTTAAGTTCATATTATCGCTGGTTTCGCGTTCACATTATCTGTCATGGATTGCGGGCATTCCATCGGTACTTGATCGCCGCGCCCCGCCGCGCCACACATCGCACCGATGGGCTATGCCCCGTATTCAATCGTCCCGGAGCCAAATTTGTCAGAGCAGAAGCCAGAACCGATTCCCGAAGGAGAGGAATTGTTCGCCACGGCGCAGGAGGCCGCGAACGAACTCGGTGTCACGCTCAACACGCTCTATTCCTATGTGAGCCGAAAGGGCCTGCGCACACGCCAGATTCCCGGCACGCGCAGCCGCCTATACTGGCGGGCCGATATCGCGAAGGTCAAGGCCACGCTGGGGCGGCGCAGCGAGCCGTCGCCGCGGATCGACGACACCGACATCACGCTGCTGACGCCGTCGGCGCCCTATTATCGCGGTCGCAACGCCATCGAGCTGTCGGAAACGCACAGCCTAGAAGAAGTCGCGGCGCTGCTGTGGCAGGCCGACGAAGCGTCGGCTTTCGCCCCGACCGTCCCCGTCGTGCCGCGCGAGATCGAAAGCCTGGGCAAGCTGATTGCCCACGCCCCCACGACCGACAAGGCCATCGCGCTGCTGCCGTTTCTGGAACAGGCCAATCCGCGCGCCTTCGACCTCAGCCACGCGGGCATGTGCCGCACTGGCGCTGATGTGCTGCGCTGGTATGCCGCGATCCTGACGGACGCGGAACACCCTTCTTCGGCGCCTCTGCATGAACAGGTGGCGGCCTTTTTGAGCGCACCCGCCGAAATCTCCGACATCATTCGACGCATCCTCGTGCTGTCGGCCGACCATGGGTTCGGGGCGGGTACTCACGCCGTCCGATCCGTCGCAAGCACGGGCGTGACACCCTATCGGTCCATCATCGCGGGTCTTGCCATCACGTCAGGCCACCGCAGCAGGCTCGGGCGGACGCAGGGCATCTGGCAATGGCTGCGCGAGATCGACGAAAGTCCGGATGCCCACTCCGTCGTCGTGCGTCGGCTTCGCGAAGGTGCGGGCATCCCCGGTTTCGATTCGCCCTACCCCTATGTGAATCACGATCCGCGCGCCGAGGCGCTGCTGGAAGGCCTCGCCGCCGTCTACGGCGGAACGGCGCTGTTCGGGAAGTTCCGGGAAGCCCGCGTGATCGTGCGCGAATCGCTCGACCTTTCGCCCAGTTTCGCACTCGCGAACATCCTCTTCAGCCAGCTTGCGGGACTGGAACGCCACCGTATCCTCTACATATTGGGGCGCTGCGCCGGATGGGTGGCTCATTCGATCGAGCAATCGCTCGGCGCCGCGGACGTCGTCCCATCGGCCGTCTATCGCGGCGAACTGCCTCCCGCCAAGCCCCGCTGACCCGATATTTTCAAAGCATCAGCCCGCGCGGCGCCGCCGCCGCTCGATGGCGCGCGTCTCGAAGGTTATACATCGACAATAACTGTCAAGATTGACAACATTGATGACAGGCCACATTCCGCGACTCGGAAGCCGGACCAAGAGGCCGGATCGAAAAAATGGGAGTGGAATATGCGTGTTCTGAAAATCGCCGTGCTTCTGAGTTGCACCGTCTCGTCGCTCGCGGCCACGGCCGCCATGGCGCAGGGCGCCGACACGGCGGCGCAGGATGAATCGAGCGAGGCCAACTCCACGGATCGAGAAATCATCGTCACGGGTTCGCGCATCGCGCGGCGCGACTATTCGTCCGAAAGTCCCATTGTCACCGTGGGCAGCGATATCCTTGCGACGACGGGCGCGACGACGCTGGAGCAATCGCTCAACACGCTGCCGCAAGTCACGACATCAGCGAGTTCCTCGTCGAACTTCAACTCGCGCGCGGGTCAGGCCAACGTCAACCTGCGCGGACTGGGGCAGCAGCGCACGCTCGTGCTGGTCAACGGACGCCGTATGCAGCCTTCGGGCAATGACGGTTCGGTCGACCTCAACCTCATTCCAGCGGCGCTGATCGACAATATCGAGATCATCACCGGCGGCGCATCGTCGACCTATGGTTCGGACGCCGTGTCGGGCGTCGTGAATATCAAGCTCAAGAAACGCTTCGCCGGCGTGCAACTGGACGGGACCGTGGCCAGCACCTTTCGTGGCGACGGCGCGAACAACAGCGTCGGCATCACGATGGGCAGCGATTTTGCCGACAAGAGCGGCAATGCGTGGCTGTCGCTGAACTTTTCGGATCGCGGCCCCGTGTCGTTCGTCAGCCGCGATTATCTCGCGGGCCAGGTTCTTTCGACCAACCATCCGGGTGGCCTGATCACGGCGGTGGCGACCAACCTGCCGACGCAGGCTGCCTTCAATTCGGTGTTCGGCGGATATGGCGTCACCGGTACCGTCAGCCGGTCGTCAACCCTGTCGCTCAACACCGACGGCACGCTGTATGTCGGCACGGGGGCCATCAACTATCGCGGGTCGCGGAGTTCGCCCTATCGCGTCTATAACAACAATGTGTACACGATCGCCGGGGACTATTTCCTCGCTCAGGTGCCCCTCACGCGCTACAATGCAATGGGCCATATCGACTATGAGTTCGAAGGCGGCACGCGCGTCTTCCTCGAAGGCCTCTACACCCATTACAAGGCGACGACGCAGGGCAATCCGCTCGTCGTCGGATCGGTGTCGAGCTTGCCGATCGCGGTGCCGATGACCAATCCCTTTATCTCGCCCGACCTGCGGACGATCCTTGATTCGCGTCCCAATTCGACGGCCGACTTCCTGATCGCGCAAGCCGTCGTTCCGGCGGGCAATCGCCACGAAGAGAATGTCTATGACGTCTTCCAGATCACCGGCGGCGCTGAGGGGCGGATCGGAACCAATCTGACGTGGAACGTCCATGCGTCGCACGGCCGCACCGTCCTTAATCAATATCAGCGCAACTATCTCAGTTCGCTGGCGATCCAGCGCCTCGTCAGCGCCCCGGATGGCGGCGCGAGCCTGTGCGCGGGCGGCTATAATTTCGTGGACGTCTCCACGCTGTCGCAATCCTGCCTCGCCTATATCAAGCGCGACGCGCACAACCGCACCGAACTGGAGCAGACGATCGTCGAGGCCAACGTCCAGGGCGGCATAGCGACCCTGCCCGCGGGCGAGGTACGCTTCGCGCTGGGCGCCGATTATCGCCGCAACTCCTATTCCTTCGAACCCGATGCGCTCATCCGTACGGGCGAGCTTGCCAATTATCTTCCCATCTATCCGTCTGCCGGTTCTGACACGGTCAAGGAAATCTATGGCGAACTGCTCGTGCCGATCGTGCGCGACGCCTTTTTCGCGAAGGAACTGACGCTCAACCTCGGCTTCCGCCATTCGGATTACAAGGTCAGCGGTGGGGTCGACACCTACAAGGCCAGCGCCGACTGGGGCCTGACCGACTGGCTCAAGCTACGCGGCGGCTATGCCCGTGCGGTCCGCGCACCCAGCGTCGGCGAACTCTATACCGCCGTCACCAACGGCCTGTTCAACCTCGGCGCCCCCGGCAGCCTCGGTTCGGGCGATCCCTGCGACGTACGCGGGGCCTATCGGACGGGCGGCGACGCGGCGCAGGTCCGTGCGCTGTGCCTTGCACAGGGCGTTCCGACGGTGGTGATCGACAGTTTCCAGAATACGGTGTCCCGCACGCCTTTCACGACGTCGGGCAATCTCGATCTGAAGCCCGAAACCGCCGACACTTGGTCGATCGGCGCCGTCTTCCGCTCGACGGCCTCCAACCCGCTGTTCGCGCGGTTGTCGCTGTCGGTCGATTATTACAACATCCGGCTGAAGGACGCGATCGGCGTCGTCACCAACACGGTCGCGGCATCGCAATGCTTCAACCCGGCCGTGAACAGCGGCTATAGCGAGAGCAACTATTTTTGCAGCCTGATGACGCGCGACCCGAACACGGGCCTGATCACCAACATCGTCAACCCGCAACTGAACCTCGGCGGATACAAGACGAGCGGTATCGACGTCGCGGCGGACTGGTCGATCCCGCTCGACGAGCTGGGGCTCGGCGACGGATCCGGGCGCCTCAACCTCGCCACGGTCGTCAGCTACCTCGACAGCTTCAAGATTCAGACGCTGCCCGGCGGCACGACGCTGGACTATGCAGGCACGATCGGGAACCAGCAGATCGACTTCTTCGGCACCGCCAAACCGCGCTGGAAGGCGACGAGTTCCATCGGCTGGTCGGGCGACAGGTTGGGGGCGCTGCTGCGCTGGCGCTATCTCGGCAAGATGGCGAACGCGCGGAACGTCGGCACCGCGGGTACGCTTCACGGCGTCCCGTCCGTCAGCTATTTCGATCTCGACCTGTCGGCCAACGTCGCAGAGAATTTCGAACTGCGCGGCGGCATCGTCAACCTGTTCGACCGCAAGCCCCCGACGCTCAACGACAGCTTGATCGGCGCCTATGCGACCGACCCCTTCACATATGATCTCGTCGGGCGACGCTTCTACATTTCAGCAAAGGCGCGTTTCTGATGGGCAGCCAATTCAAGGTGGAAAAGCCACTCGAAGAAGTGCGTTTCGTCGCCGCCACGGGCATGGTCGGGGTCGGCATCGACGAGCCGAAGCTGATGAAGAGCCTGGAGACGAAACCGCATTTCATCGCTTGCGACGCCGGCACCACCGATGCCGGCCCCTTCGCGCTGGGCAGCGGGCGCGCGGCCTTTCCCCGCGCGGCGATCAAGAGCGACATGGCGGCGATGCTGCGCGCCGGAAACGCGGCGGGCATCCCGGTTCTGGTCGGATCGGTCGGCACCGCCGGGGCGGACGTCCACGTCGACTGGATGGTCGATATCGTCCGCGAAATCCTCGCCGAACAGGGATGGGTCAAGCGCGTCGCGGTGCTGAAATCCCAGCAGGATCCAGCCTATCTGAAAAGCCTCTATCGCGCGGGGCGGATCGAGGCGTTGAACCCGGCGCCCGCGATCGATGAGGATATCTTCGACCGCAGCAGCCGGGTCGTCGGCATGATGGGCGTCGAACCGTTGCAGGCCGCGCTGGCCGAAGGCGCCGACATCGTCATCGCCGGGCGTTGCAGCGACCCCGCTCTCTTCGCCGCCTTTCCGATCATGCACGGCCTTCCCGAAGGATTGTCGTGGCACGCAGGCAAGGTCGCCGAATGCGGACCACTGGCCTGCGAAACGTCGGGCAAGGGGATCATCCTCGGCATGGTCCGGCAAGACGAAATGGTGATCGACGTCATCGGGGACGGACTGCGCTGCACACCGCTCAGCGTCGCGGCGCACAGCCTCTATGAAAGCAGCGATCCCTATCTTCACACGGAATGTTCGGGGATTCTCGATCTGTCCCATGCGACTTTCGAACAGGCCAGTGAAACCGGTGTGCGCGTGCGCGGCAGCGGCTTTCGCGACAAGCCGTTCACCGTCAAGCTCGAAGGCGCCGAGCAGGTCGGTTATCAGAGCATCATGATCGGCGGCGTCCGCGATCCCTATATCCTTCGCCAACTCGACGAGTGGCTCGATACGATCACCGCGCATGTGCATCATTCGGTCGCGCGCGTGCTGGGCGATGCAGTGAAGCGGGAGGATTATAGGATCGTCTTCCACGTCTATGGCAAAAACGCCGTGATGGGCGCATTGGAAACCGAATTGGCCACTCCGCACGAAGTCGGCATCGTCACCGAGGTCACGGCGCCGACGCAGGATTTGGCGACGCAGATCGTCAAGCTGTGCCGTCAGCCCTTGCTTCATGCCCCCATCCCGGAATGGAAGGGGGCGATCACCGGCTTCGCCTGCCTTCACAACCCGGCGGAGATCGAGCGCGGCCCCGTATGGCGCTTCAACCTCAACCATGTCGTGCGCCCCGATGACTGGCGCGACATGTTCCGCCTCGACATTCAGGACATGGGAGAATCGAAATGACGCGCCCATTGAGTGAAATCGCCAGCCTGATCCGCAGCAAGAATGCGGGTCCGTTCGTGCTGACCTTCGACATCATGCTGCCCAGCCAGGCCGACTATGACCGCGTGAAGGCGTCCGGAAAGCTCTCTGCCGCCAATTTTGCCGCGCTTTATGGCTGCCCCATCGGCGACGTGCGCTTTTTCGAATGCCCCAACGCGCTCGCCTTCAAGTTCAGTATTCCACGGCCGAGAATACAGGGCGACATCGGCGACGCCGACATGCACGGCGGACAGCAACATGCGCCGCTCATGTCAATCATGATCCCCTGATAGCGTCCATGGCAAAGACCGAGCAAAGTGCGATCTCTGGCGACGGGTCCAGCGGGACCACGGCACTGAATCCGCCGCCGATGACGTGGCCCCAGATGCTGCTCTACGGCTTGGGATCCGCGTCGAACGGCATCA
The DNA here is from genome assembly GCF_001725095.1 of Sphingopyxis sp. SCN 67-31. NCBI lineage: Bacteria > Pseudomonadati > Pseudomonadota > Alphaproteobacteria > Sphingomonadales > Sphingopyxidaceae > Sphingopyxis > Sphingopyxis sp. SCN 67-31. The sequence continues at coordinate 37,647 of NZ_MEFH01000081.1, forward strand.
AGAACCGCAGCATTTCGACGTTCCTGCTGCTCTTCTACAGCCAAGTGGTCGGCCTGCCCGCGACATGGGTCGGATCGGCGCTCGCGATCACGTTGGTGATCGACGGCATCCTCGATCCCGTGATCGGACAAATCTCCGACAATTTCCGCAGCCGCTGGGGGCGGCGGCATCCCTTCATGTATGCTTCCGCCATCCCCTATGGCCTGTTGTTCTACATGCTCTGGTCGCCTCCGGACGGATGGTCGAACCCGGCGCTGCTCGCCTATATGACCGCCTGCGTGATCGCCGTGCGGTTCATCGATACCTTCTTCGAGGTTCCGGCCTCCGCCCTGACGGCGGAACTCACTCCCGACTATCATCGCCGCACCACGCTGATCGCCTGCCGCTATTTCTTCACTTTTCTCGGCGGCCTCGGGATGGTGTGGATCGCCTATCGCTTCTATTTCTCGGACGCCGAAGGGGGCGTTTTCGTCCGCGACAATTATGGTTCCTACGGCCTGCTCGCCGGGACGCTCATCGCCATCGCCATCCTGATCTCCGCGATCAGCACGCACCGCCGGATTCCCTGGCTTTACAGCGCGCCGACTCGCAAGCTCACGCCGCGCCTGCTCGTTCGCGAGCTTGGCGAGACGCTCGCCAACCGTTCGCTCTGGCTTGCGAACGGCGCGGGCCTGTTCACGGCGATCGCGACGGGCATGGTCGGCGGGCTCGCGACCTATTTCCAGATCTATTTCTGGGAACTGACGCCGCTCCAGCTCAGCTGGCTCCCGATCGCGGGGATGGTCGCGGCCCTGATCGGGATATCGGGCGGGCCGTGGCTCACGCGGATGTTCGGCAAACGACAGGCGGCCGTCGGCATGTTCGCGGCGTTGATCGTGGCGTCGATCGCCGCCGTCTCGCTTCGCCTCCTCGGCCTGTTGCCCGTGAACGGCAGTCCGGCCATCGTCGCGATCCAGATCGCGGAGACGGTTGCGGTTCAGGCGCTCACGCTGATGAGCACCGTCGCGATCACCTCGATGATCATGGACGTCGCCGAGGACAGCGAAGTGAAGACGGGCCGCCGGTCCGAAGGCCTGCTCGTGTCGGTGGACAATGTGCTGAAGAAGACGACGGCGGGCGCGGGGGTCTTCTTCGCCAGCCTGATCCTGACGGCGGCCGGTCTGTCGCAGCAAGTGCGGCCTGGCGACGTCTCCGCCGATGCGCTGTGGACCATGGGGGCGATTTTCGTGCCGACGATCATCCTGATCTATGGCGGCGCGATCGCGATGCTCCTGATCTTCCGCCTCGACGAGACGGCCCATTCGGCGAACCTCGAAGCGTTGCGCGCACGCCGTGAGGCCGCGCGATGAGCGGGCCGCAGGTGACGCGGCGCAGCCTCCTGCGCGCCGCCGCCCTCGGCGCGGGCGCATCGCTGCTGCCTTCGCAAAGCATCGCGGTCGAACCGGTCGCGGTGCCGCATTCCGCCGGAACCGCCCCGCCGCGCCTCGTCGCCCCGGCGGGTGCCTGCGACAGCCACATCCATATCGCCGACGCACGGTTCCGCGCCGATTTTCCGGCGCGCTTCGCGGGCGCGACGCTTGCCGATTATCGCCTGCTTCAGCGCCGCATCGGCACGCGGCGCGCGGTGATCGTCCAGACCAAGATCCACGGCATGGACCATGACTGCCTGATCGACGCGCTCCGGCAGATGGGACCGGACGGGCGCGGCATCGGCGTCCTGCCGCCCGACACGCCGATGGACGAATATAGGCGGCTCGACGCGGCCGGAGTCCGGGGCCTGCGCTTCAGCGTCTGGAACCCCGCCGACGCCGTCACGACGCTCGACATGATCGAACCTGTCGCACGACGGATCGCCGACCTCGGCTGGCATATCCAGCTTCACGCGCTCGGGGACCAGATCGCGGCGGCGGGGGATATGCTGGGGCGCCTGCCTTGCCCGCTGGTCATTGATCATATGGGCCGCCTGCCGCCAAGGGAGGGCATCGAACATCCGGCCTATGCGACGATCGTCGGCTTGCTCGACAGCGGAAAAGCGTGGCTGAAACTCAGCGGCGCCTATCTCAACACGGAGAAGGGGCCGCCATGCTATGAGGATGCGAGCCGGGTCGCCCGCGCTTTCTGTCGGGCGAATCCTGAGCGGCTGGTTTGGGGAAGCGACTGGCCCCATGCGACTGAAGCGATCAAACCTGACGATGCGCTTCTCTTCGACCTCCTTGCGTCCTGGGTACAGGACGAGGCCGACCGCCAGCGGATACTCGTGACCAATCCCGAAGCCCTCTATGGCTTCGAACCAAAAGGATAATCGAACGGGGCCGTGGCAAGGCGGGAAGGAGAATCTCTCCAGAGACTTCGTTCAGTTCCAGGCAATCCCGCTGGACCGTTGGCACTTGTGATGGTATGAGAGAGCCACTTAAAGCGAATACTGCCGTAAACTCAATACCTTGCCACGGAAACTGGGTGCCCGTAGGGGTCACCAGTCAAGCGGTTTATCGCGTTGATTTTGCGCGAGAATTTCAAATTCCCCTAAAACTGATACCACAAGTGTTCCCACATTATCCGTGGGGCGTGTTGGCATATCTCGGTGTCAAACGGCGTTCAAAAGGGACCCCCGATCGGCGTCGAAGAGGGACCCCCTTTTCGGATAATATGATGCTGGTTTGTTGAAGATGGCCTTGCGCT
>NZ_MEFH01000082.1:0-27358 GCF_001725095.1 Sphingopyxis sp. SCN 67-31
GCCGCGCGAAACTGAATACGGCGGACAGGTCGCGAAACACCTTGCGCGCGGCGCCTTCGCCGCCTCGTACGACAATGCGCCGGCGTGGGCCGATCTTGTCGTCACGCGCCGTCTTGCCCGCCTCCACCTCACGGAAGAAGCGCTCGATGTCGCCCGCGTTGACTTCGGTCACTCGGCGGTTGCCGAGCAGCGGGACGACATGATGTCGCAGGCGCGCAAGCGTATATTGCTTGGTCCGAGGCTTCATCGGGATCCCCTGCCGTTTTCCGCGCTGGATATAGCAGCCCTGCTTCTCATAAAGATCGATCAGTTCGCTGATCCGCATCTCGCCACGCTTGTTGTTTCGTGCTTTGGCCGGATCCTCGCCAACTGTAGCCTGAGCGAGGAGTTGCTTGGCCTGCCGCCGGGCCATTTCGACGGTTAGGGGGCCAAAACGTCCGACTGTGACGTGTCGTTTCGGAGCGCCGCGCCCGCCGCCTTCAGCGCGGTATCGGAGCACGAACGTCTTCGTCCCGCTCACGCCAACCCTGAGACCGAAACCGGGGAGCTCACTATCCCAGATGTCGTAACGCTTCTCTTTTGAAATGGCCGCGTCGATGACTCGCTTGGTTAGATGCACGGTGCCCTGAACCATCACTTTCTCCTTGTCAGATGCCCCATTCCGGGCGACCACCGGGCGACCACGACAATCGGAAATCGGCGCGTTTTCCTGGACAAGGATAGCGTAGAGAAATCAAATAATCAAAATATATATCAGTATGTTAGTAGCATTATGGCGTAGTCTGGAGAAATCCCGAAAATGGCTATCACAACTTTGCCAAGGTTGGGGTCGAGGGTTCGAATCCCTTCGCCCGCTCCAGTTTTCCAAAAAATTTCAATAACTTACGCCGATTAGCGGCGTAATATGCCCTGTTACGCGAGCCCGAATTTTGCCTCGCGTAATAAGGACGTAATATGATGGGGGCGAGCTGTCGGGTGCCTCTGGGCAAGGATCGGCGGCTCTGTTCGAACAGGTCCGAACATTCTTCCGCCGATCCGATAGGCCCCACAGCCTCTAGCCTTGCTGCTGTTTGGCTTCCTGCCGGGCGTCGCGAAGGATTTCGATCCCGCCCTTGATCGCGATCAGTGCAGTCGCAAACCCGACCAGAAGATCCGGCCAGTTCGTCCCGAGCCACCAGACGAGTACGCCCGCGATCAGGATGCCGCCGTTCGAGATGAAGTCGTTGTAGCTGAAGGTTGTCGCGGCTCTGAGGTTGACGTCCGGATCCTGAATGCGCTGCAAGAGCTTCAGGCAAGCATAGTTCACCACCGCAGCGACCGCCGACATGATCATCATCGTCGGACCGATCGGTTCGCTGCCTTCGAAATAGCGCCGTCCGACATCGAACAGGACGCCGGCCGCGAAGACCAGCAGCATGACGCCCGATGCCGTGGCAGCACGGGTTTTCCATTTCAGGCCATGGCTGAGCGCAACGAGGCTCAAGGCATAGACCGCAGCGTCGGACAGATTGTCGAGCCCGTTGGCGATGAGCGCGCTCGAATCGCCGAGTGCGCCGGTTAAAAGGAAGGCGATCGCGATCGCCGCGTTCAGGACGAGAACGATCTGGAGCGTTCGCTTTTCGCGTTCGCTCCCGGATGCTTTTTCATTCATTGCAAGCTCCTCAATCCTCACCATCCCTAAAAGGAGGCGGAACCCGCTTGGGTTCCGCCTCAGTCGGCACTCCCGGTTGCCGCCGACAGGGGGGAATGGCGGCTGACCGGGAGGGTCTCAGCCTGCGGGGCTGGCCGCGCCGCTCGGACGCGCCAACTCTTCCTCTTCGGCCTTCGCGGTCCGTCGGTGGACCAGGAGGTAGAGCGCAGGTAGCACCAGGAGCGTCAGGATCGTCGACGAGATGATCCCGCCGATGACGACGGTTGCCAGCGGCCGCTGCACCTCGGATCCCGCTCCGACATTGAGCGCCATCGGTATGAACCCTAGCGACGCCACCAGCGCGGTCATCATCACCGGTCTGAGTCGGGTGAGCGCCCCCTCGCGGATCGCATCTACGAGGCCTTTTCCGCGCTCGCGCAAATCCTTGATGAAGGAGAGCATCACTACGCCATTCAGCACCGCGACCCCGGACAATGCAATGAAGCCGACGCCCGCCGAGATCGAGAGCGGAATGTCGCGCAGCGCCAGCGCCGCGACCCCTCCCGTCAGAGCCAGCGGCACGCCCGAGAAGACGATCGCCGCATCGCGCACCGTGCCGAACAGCATGAACAGCAGGCCGAAGATCAGCAGCAGCACGAGCGGCACAACGATCTGGAGGCGCTCGGTTGCGGACTGAAGCTGTTCGAACGTCCCGCCATATTCGATGTAATAGCCATCGGGCAGCACGACCTCGGCTTCGACCTTTTGCGTGAGCTCGTCGATGAACGAACCCAGATCGCGCCCACGGACATTCGCCGTGATCACCGCGCGGCGCTTGCCATTTTCGCGGCTGATCTGGTTCGGCCCCGCCGCGAGCGATATCTCCGCCAGTTCCGAAAGCGGCACGAAGCCGCCCGCCGGAAGCGCAACGGGGAGATTGCCGAGCGACGCGAGATCGGTGCGAATGGCCTCGGGAAGCCGGACGATGACGTCGAAGCGGCGGTCACCCTCGAAGAGCTCGCCCGCCTGACGGCCCCCGGTTGCGGTCGAAACCGCGTCCTGGACCGTCTCCATGCTGACGCCGTAGCGCGCGAGCTTGTCGCGATCGGGCGTGACCGAGAGCATCGGCAGGCCGGTGACCTGCTCGAGCTTCACGTCCTGCGCGCCCGCAATCCCGCCGGCGACTTCCTCGATCGCCTGCCCCGATTCGAGCAATTGATCGAGATCGTCGCCGAACAGCTTGATCGCAACGTCGGCGCGGACGCCGGCGATCAGCTCGTTCATGCGCATCTTCACCGGCTGGGTGAACTCATAATTGTTCCCCGGCACCTCGTTCACCGCCTTGTTGAGTTCGGCAACGAGCTGGTCGCGCGTCTTTCTCGGATCGGGCCATTCCTTCCGGTCCTTGAGCATGATGAAATTGTCCGCGACCGATGGCGGCATCGGGTCGGTCGCGACCTCGGGCGTGCCGATCTTCGCGAACACCCGTTCGACTTCGGGGAACTGCCTGATCCTCTTCTCCAGCGCCTCCTGCATCGCGATCGACTGGGTCAGGCTCGTCCCCGGAATGCGCATCGCGTGCATCGCGATATCGCCTTCGTCGAGGTCCGGGATGAACTCGGACCCCAGACTGGATGCCGCCACGCCGCTGAGCGCCACGAGTAGCAGCGCGCTCGAAAGCGCAGCCTTCGGCCAATTGAGGACGCGGTCGAGCATCGGGCGATAGCCCTTGCCGAGACCGCGCATCAGCCAATTCTCCTTCTCTTCGACTTTGCCGGTGACGAAGAGCGCCACCGCGGCCGGAACCAAAGTGAGCGACAGCAGCAGAGCGGCGGTAAGCGCGAGGACGACGGTGATCGCCATTGGATGGAAAGTCTTTCCTTCGACGCCTTCGAGCGCGAAGATCGGCAGGTAGACGGCGGTAATGATGATGATGCCGAAGATGCTTGGCTTGATCACCTCTGCACTCGCCGAGGCGACGAGGCCGAAGCGTTCGTCGCGGTCGAGCAGGCGTCCGAGCCTGTGCTGTGCCTCGCCGAGCCGGCGGAGGCAGTTCTCGACGATGATGACGGCCCCGTCGACGATGAGGCCGAAGTCGAGGGCGCCAAGGCTCATGAGGTTGGCCGATGTTCGCGTCTGGAGCATGCCCGTCAGCGTCATCAGCATCGCAACGGGAATGACCGCCGCCGTGATCAGCGCCGCCCGGAAATTGCCGAGCAGCAGGAAGAGGATCACGATGACGAGGAGCGCGCCTTCAGCGAGGTTCTTCTGCACCGTCGAGATCGTCCGCTCGACGAGCGCGGTGCGATCATAGAGCGGCTTGGCAACGACACCCTTCGGCAGGGCGCGCGAGGCTTCGACGAGACGTTCGGCCGAGGCCTGCGCCACCACGCGCGGATTTTCCCCGATCAGCATTGAGACCGTTGCGAGGACGACTTCCTTGCCATTCTCGGTCGCGGCGCCCGTGCGCAGCCCCGAGCCGATCGCGACATCGGCGACGTCAGCGATCCGGATCGGAACCCCGCCGCGGGTGGTGACGATGATCTGCGACAGGTCGCGCTCGTTATTGGCCTGACCCGGCACGCGGATCAGAATCTGTTCGCCGCTGCGCTCGACATAGCCGGCGCCGCGATTGGCGTTATTGGCCTCCAATGCGGTGACGACATCGTTGAGCGAAAGGTTGAGCGAAGCGAGCGAGGCCGGGTTAGGGGTTACATGATATTGGCGTGCATAGCCGCCGATCGTGTTGATCTCGGCGACCCCCGGGATCGTGCGCATCTGCGGTCGGATAACCCAGTCGGACATCGTCCGGAGGTCTTCGGTCGTATAAGGCGTGCCGTCGGGCTTTCTTGCGCCCGGTTCGGCCTCGATCGAGAACATGAAGATTTCGCCGAGACCCGTCGAGATCGGGCCCATTTCGGGCTCCATCCCGGGCGGAAGCTGGCCGCGCGCGGCCTGGAGGCGCTCGCCCACCTGCTGGCGCGCGAAATAGATGTCGGTCCCGTCCTCGAAGACGACGGTGACCTGGCTGAGGCCATAGCGCGAGATCGACCTCGTATAGCTGAGGTTCGGGATGCCCGCGATCGCGGTCTCGATCGGATAGGTGATGCGCTGCTCGGATTCGAGCGGCGAATAGCCTTCCGCCTTGGTGTTGATCTGGACCTGGACGTTGGTGATGTCGGGGACGGCGTCGATGGGCAGCTTGGTCGCGCTCCATGCGCCGATCGCGCAAAGGAGCGCGACGACCGCGAGGACGAGCCACCGCTGCCGGATCGAAAAGCCTATGGTTCTGGCTAGCATATTATCCTGCCCCCCGATCAATGGTCGTGGCCCGCGCCGGACTTTTCGATGTCGGCGCGAACGAGGAAACTGCCCTTGGTGACATAGGCGGTGCCGGGCTTGATGCCCGACAGGACCTCGGTCCATTCGGGCGACGAACGGCCGAGCTTCAGCATGCGGACCTCATAGTCCTGCCCGAAATTGGCATAGACCACCTTGAAGTCGCGGAAGGGCTGGATCGCCTCGGTGCGCACCGCGAGTGGCACGGTGACGGGATTGACCATTACGCGGCCGCGCAAGGCCATGCCGGGCCGAAGCGTCCCCGAGCGGTTGGGGATCGTCGCGCGAATGAGCGCGGTGCCCGCCTCGACATTGCCGTCGGGCAGGAACTGTCCGAGCGGCGCGGTCGCGATCGCGGCGCCATCCTGCGTCTCCACCGTCACCCGCATCCCCGGTCGGATGATCGCGAGGTCGCGGGGGAAGATGTTGAAGACGACCGTGGTCTGCGCCGGGTCGGTAACCACATAGAGTGCGCGCCCGTCGGTGACGTCACCGGGATTTGCGTTGCGCTCCGCGACCACGCCGCCGACCGTCGCATAGACCGGATAGACCTGGAGGCTCTCGCTCGACTCGATCCGCGCGAGAAGCTCTCCGCGGCGGACGCTGTCGCCCACCCCCTTGGTCACCGACACGACGCGGCCGGGGAACTGGCCGCGAATTTCGGAACGGGCGGTCGGAGACAATTGGACGGTGCCGTAGAGTTCGCGCATCTCGCCCACCGTCGCCGGACCGACGACAGCGGTTTCGATGCCTCCGGCCTTGGCGGCGTCCGTCGCGATCCGGGTGCGACCCTCGGGGTTCGCATATTTCCAGACGTGGCGTTTACCGCCCGTCACCGCGACGACTTCGACATCGAAGCTGTGCGGTTCGGTAACGACCCCCTGCCCTGCGAGGAACTTGCCTTGCGGGCGGAAGGTGAAGCGATCGACGTCGCCGCCTAGACGGGTGAGCGTGATCGCGAGCTGGACATCCTTGGGATCGACCGGCTTCCCGCCCCGCGTTGCGAAGACGCGGAATTGCGGTTCGGTGCCATTCTCGAAGATCGTCACCTCGACGGCGAAATCGCCATTCTTGAGCAATTTGCCGCCGTTCGGGCCTTTGGCATCTTCCTCGCCTTCGCCCTCGGCGTGGCTTTCGCCTTCTTCATGCTTGTCTTCGCCCTCGGCGCCGCCGCCGCCGCAGGCAGCGAGAGGCACGGCAAGAAACAGCGCCGCGGCAGCGGCGGGAAATGGAAACTTCTTCATGGAATATTCTCCGCAAGGGGAGCCGCATCGAAGCGGCCGGTCAGGCGATCGATCTCCGCGAGCAAATCGCGGTAGCGCGTCATGGCCTCGGCCCACTGACCCTGGATCTGGATGATGACGTCGGCGGCATCCTGCACGTCTGCGAACAGGAACCCGCCGCGGGCATAGCCCTCGCGCACCTGGGCGAGCGTCTTCACCGCCTTCGGATAGACGTCGTTCATGATGCCCTCGGCCCGGACCCGCGCGGCGTCGGCGTCGGCGCGAAGCGTGGCGAGGCGCCGCAGCCGCTCGAGCCGGCTCGCCTCGGACTGAAACTCGAGCTGCCGCCGTTCGGCCTGCGCCCGGGCGATATTGCCCTGGTTGCGGTCGAAGCGTCCGAGCGGGATCGAGATGCCGCCGAGAACGGCGACATCATTGGTCTCGCGAAGGAAACGCGTGCCGCCCGACACCGTATAGTCCTGGTGCGCGCGGCTTTGCTCGACGACCACTTGCGCCCGCGCGCGATCGACGGCCGCGTCGAAGACGGCCGCATCGGCCTCGGCGAGCGGTGGATCGCGCGGATCGGGCTTTTCGATCCCCTCGGCAATCACGAGGCTGTCGGGCGTGCCGCCCCAGAAGGAAGCGAGCAGAGCGCGCGCCGACTGGCGCTTCGCCTGGACTTCTTTCAGGGCCAGTTCGGCTTCGAGAATGCGGGCATCGGCGCGCGTCTCGACGAACAGCGGATCCTTGTAACCCCGCACGCGGCGGATCGCCTCGCTGCGTATCTCCTTCTCGAGCTTGACGCGGTCCTCGGCGACCCAGACCATCTGCTCGGCGATCTGGACGTCGATATAGGCGCGCTGCACTTCCTGGGCGATGTCGAGCCGGACGAGCCGCCACTGCGCCTCGGCGAGAACGACGCCGCGCTCGGCAAGTGCCATCCGCGCCTCCCGCTTTCCGCCGCGTTCGAGCGGCTGCGAGTAGGTGACGGTCAGTTCCGACTGTCGGAACAGGCCATAGCCGCCCGTTCCGACGCCATTTTCCAGATCGACCGAGACGGTCGGATTGGGACGAACGCGAGCTTGCAGCTGGTCGGCACGCGCGGCGTCGACCCCCGCTTCACCCGCTCTGAGCTCGGGCGATGCAGCGATGGCCCGCTCGACCGCCTGGTCGAGCGTTAGCGGCTGAGCCCACACGGGCCCGGCCAGCAGCGCAGCCCCGGCCAACAGGGCGGCGCGCATATGGATATGCATAAATGATCACTCCTGAACGGTTCGACTGAGCGCAGGCCGGGAAGGGCCGCGCGGCAGGCGTCGTTCAGGCGAGGGGAGGGTTCAGGGGAGGCGCGAGGGCGCGCGACGCGAGGCGCGTCGCGGGCAGCGCGAAGTGCAGGCCGCCGGAAAAGCAGGTCAGATCGCTGTTCCCCGAAAGCGCTTGATCGGACGCCACCGGACAATTGTGGTGGCTTCCGTGCAGATCGGCGTCCTGCTTGCCGTCTGCGTCGCTGTCCGGCGCTTGTGGCACGTCCGCATGGTGGGCGAGATGGGAATCGGTCGCGTGGTGCGACATGCCGGCAGCCGCGGGCGCAGCATTATGAAGCCCGCTCAGCAGCAGGACGAACAGCATCAAGAGGCGGAGCGGAGCGCCGGACATCCGCGCGCCCCTAACAGCGAATAGCCTGTTCCGAAAGCCCAAAACCGGCTCAGCCTGGACGGCCGTCGCGCGTTGCCGCCGACCGGGCCGCCTCGATCAGTACCGCCAGGCCCTCCGGCATCGGCATCGGATCGAAGGCGCTCACGCGCGCGCGGCCATTGTTCCCGGCGGGTAGCCGACCGGTCAGCGAGCCGAGCGGCACGAGCAGGAGCCGCATCGCCTGACCGGCGGCTTCCCGGCTATCACCCAGTTCGATCGCATAGCGCAGCATGTGCCAGTGCGAGGCCAGGTGCGCGACCATAAAGGGCTGGCTCAATATATGTTCCCATTCCAGCGCCCGCCACGCGGCGGCTTCATCGCCGATTCGGCTTGATTCGCGAAACAGGCGATATTGGTCGCGCAGGAGCGGCGCGGCGATGGCCCTGCTAGGCGGTTTTGCAGTCGACGTCGTCATGCCGGGTCCCCCTTTTTGTCCAGGGCAAGCTTTTGCACCCTGTAGTAGATACAGGGTCAAGCCCTCATGTTACCGCTCGGCGCCTCGGGGCGCGGCTCCCGATTTACCGCCCTGTCCACGACGAATCCCGCTGCCGGCGCTCGGCCCGGTACAAAGGAAGGCAAGGGCAATAGCGTAAGGCAGCAAATAAATGTGAAAGAAAATCGCAGAACTATTGTGCTTAATGCCGGATTGTCCGACCGATATCCTTTTCTTTCCGACGGATCGATAAGTATTCCTATGACCGATACATGGCTTCGCTGCGATAATGAGATAACATTACAGCATCCCTTCGAGGGTTCGAAGAGTGCTGCCGAAGTTGATTGAAAATCTTCTACTTTTCATCGCGCTGTTTCGATGCTAGGGGCCGGTTCCAATGCGACGGGTGATCCTCTTCCTCCTGACCCTTCTCCTTGCATCCGGAACGGTTGCGGGGTCGCTCGCGCATGCGACCGAGGATCGGGCCGAGGCGAGCCTTTTTGTCGCGGCGATCGAGGCGGGCTGCGTGAGTCCGCCGGCTGCCGAAAACGCCGAGCCCGACAAGGAAAAATCGTCGCCCGGCGAAAAGCAGCAGGTTCCAGCCGCCGCTCATGGTTGCCATGGCCACCATTCGGGCGTGCCGGCGGAAACCTTTTCAGCAGCGACCGAAACCCCTGCCCCTGAAGCGCATACGCGCATCCTGACGGCCGCCTTGCCGCCCGTCGCCTATATCGGGACGTTCCGCCCTCCAATCGCCTGACGCTCTAGGTCTGCGCGCGCCCTCCGCGTGCGCTTCTCCCTGGAAACGTCAGGAGTCTCTTTTTCATGAAATCCATAGTTGTCGCCGCGAGTCTCGCGGCGCTCGTTGCAGGCGCAAATTCCGTGCCCGCCGCTGCCCAGTCGGCAGCGACGGAGCTGGTGGGACCGCCTTCGTCCGATAGCGAGGCGGTGCGTACCGGCCCGCTTCCCGCCCGATTGTCCCTCGCACAGGCGATGGAGGAAGCCGATGCGCGCTCCCCGCGCGTGGTTGCCGCGCAGGCCGAAGTGGAGGCCGCCCGCGGCCGCCAGCGTCAGGCGGGCTATCGCTTCAACCCCATCCTCAACGTCGATGTCGAGAATTTCGCCGGCACCGGTCCCTATTCGGGCCTGAACGGCCTCGAAACGACGGTGTCGGTCAATCAGCGCCTCGATATCGGCGGTCGGCGCCGTGCGCGTATGACGCTCGCCGATGCCGAGTTTCTCGCGGCCCAATATCGGCTAGAGATTGCCCGCGCCGATCTCGCGCTCGAGGTTCGCAACCAGTTCGCAACCGCGCTCGCCGCCCGCGACAGTCTGACGCTCGCGCGCGAAAATGAAGCGCGCGCTCGTGAGCTCGTCCGCGTCGCACAGGCGATGGTCGACACCGGCAACGAGCCGCCGCTGCGCGCCTTCCGGGCCAATGCGGCGCTGGTTCAGGCAACCGCCGAACTGCGCGCCGCCGAGGCCGAGGAACGGACGGCACGCCGTTCGCTCGCGGCGCTTCTCGGCAGCTCGGTGGCACCGGCCGAACTGGTCGAAGGCGACCTGTGGGCGATGCCCGCCACGGTCGACTCGCTCGCCACGCTCGACGTCAGGCTTGCCGAGACCGATCGCCTGATCGCCGAAGCTCGCCTCCAGGGGCAGCGTGCCGACGGTCGTCTCGACCCCTCGGTCGGCTTCGGGGTGCGGCAGCTTCGCGACACCGGCGATCGCGCTCTGATCGCCAATGTCTCGGTGCCGCTGCCGATCTTCGATCGCAACCGCGGCAATATCTCGGCAGCCAAGTCCGACGTCGCTGCCGCCATCGCGCGGCGGGAAAATGCGGTCGTCAATGCCGAGGCACAGATCGCCAACGCGAAGGCCGAACTCGAAGCCGCCGAGGCCCGCCTCGCGGCGCTCGAAGGCAGCGGCATCGAACAGGCGCGCGAAGGCGTGCGGCTCGCCGAGCTCAGCTACCGCGCCGGCAAGTCGACGCTCGTCGAATATATCGACGCGCAGCAAGCCTATGCCGCGACGCAGGCCGAGCTGATCGCGGCCCGGCAGGCCCGCGCCGAGGCGCGCGCGATCCTCTCGCGCCAGGCTGCGGCCGACGGCGACGCGGATCACCAGCCATGAGCGCGCCGGTTCCAGCAAACAGCGGGGCCGTCCGCCCCGCCTTCCTTCTTAATCAACAGGGGTGCGCTGCCGGTCGGCGCGCGAACCGCATCAACAGCGGAGATAGAATATGATCACCAAGGACAAGCGCCTTCTCGGCACCGTCGCGGGCGCGATGGCGCTCGCCGCCGTCACGGGCTTCGGCGTCGCGCGCTGCACCGCCGATCCGGCGCCGGCCCCCGCGGCCGAAGGCGGCGAGGAAGCGGCGAGCGAAGCCCTTCCGAGCAGCCTCGCCATCACCCCCGAAGCGATCAAGGCCGCCGAGATCGGCGTCGAACCGATCAACGCGGGCGGGCTGGGCTCGGAAATCATCTCGCAGGCGACCGTCACCGCTGCACCGAGCGGCGAGGCGATCGTGACCGCGCGGGCGGGCGGTGCCGTCACGCGCCTGTTCAAGCGGCTCGGCGACCCGGTTCGCGCGGGCGAAACGATCGCGATCGTTCAGAGCCGTGACGCCGCGCAGATCGCGGCCGAACGGGTCGCGGCCGATGCGCGCTCGACCCTCGCGCAGAAGAATCTCCACCGCGAGAAGACCCTGCTCGACCAGAAGGTCTCGGCGCGGGTCGATTATGAGCGGGCGCAGGCGGAGGCGGCAGCTGCCGCGGCGGAGGCGCAGCGCGCCCGCGCCGCAGCCAGTGCCGCGCAGGTGACGCGCGATGGAAGCAGCGTGATTGTCGCGAGCCCGATCTCGGGTCGCATCACCGCCGAGAGCGCGAGCCTCGGGGCCTTCGTGCAGCCCGAGACCGAATTGTTCCGGGTGGCCGACCCGTCGCAGGTCCAGATCGAGGCGGCCGTCGGTCCCGCCGACGCGCAGCGTCTGAGCCCCGGCGACAGGGCGATCATCGAACTGCCCGATGGCCGGACGATCGATGCGCGCGTGCGCGCCGTTACCCCGGGCCTTTCGGGTGACACGCGTTCGGCAACCGCCGTCCTCGACGTGCCGGGGTCGCTGCAGCCGGGCCTCGCGGTGCGCGTTCGCCTGCTCCCGAGCCGGGGCGCCGAAGCCGGCGGTCCTGCCCGGATCGTCATCGCCGACGAGGCGCTGCAAACGCTCGAAGGCCGCGACGTGGTCTTCGTGCGGACCAAGGATGGTTTCCGTGCCCAGAATGTCACCGTCGGCCAGCGCAGCGCCGGCCGCATCGAGATCCTCTCGGGTCTGAAGCCCGGCCAGATCGTCGCGACCAAGAACGCTTTCCTGCTCAAGGCCGAACTCGGCAAGGGCGCGGGCGAGGAGGAATAAACCGTGATCGCGAAACTGATGGCGCTATCCGTCCGCGCGCGCTGGGCGGTGCTATTTCTCTTCCTCGTCGTCGCGGGTCTCGGCGTCTGGCAGCTCACCAAGCTGCCGATCGACGCCGTGCCCGACATCACCAACAAGCAGGTCCAGATCAACACCATCGACCCGCGTCTCTCGCCGGTCGAAATCGAAAAGCTCGTTACCTATCCGATCGAAATCTCGCTGGCAGGCATTCCGGGGCTCGAGACGACACGCTCGATCTCGCGTAACGGTTTCAGCCAGGTGACGGCGATCTTCACCGACGAAACCGACCTCTATTTCGCGCGCCAGCAAGTGGGTGAACGCCTGCTGCAGGCGGGTGAAAATCTGCCCGACGGGGTTCAGCCCCAGATCGGGCCGGTGACGACGGGCCTCGGCGAAGTCGTCATGTACACCGTCGGCTACAAGAACCCCGACGGTAAAGGCGCCAAGAAGGTCGCCAATCAGCCCGGATGGCAGCCCGATGGCAGCTATCTGACCCCCGAAGGCGACATCCTCACCGACGAGGTCGCCAAGGCCGGTTATCTGCGCACGGTCCAGGACTGGATCGTGAGCCCGCAATTGAAGTCGGTCGGCGGCGTTGCCGGCGTCGACTCGATCGGCGGCTATGCCAAGACCTTCGTCGTCGAGCCCGATCCGACGCGGCTCACCAGCTACGGGATTTCCTACAGCGAACTTGGTGAAGCGCTCGAACGCGCCAACCTCGCGGTCGGTGCCAACTATTACAACCGGGCGGGCGAGGCCTATCTCGTGCGCGTCGATGCGCGCGTGCGCTCGGTCGACGAAATCCGCAATGCGGTCGTTGCGACGCGCGGCGGGGTTCCGGTGACCGTGGGTCAGCTCGCCAATGTGAGGATCGGCGGCGACCTTCGCACCGGTGCGGGCAGCATGAACGGCAAGGAGGCGGTGATCGGCACCGTGCTCATGCTGATCGGTCAGAACAGCCGCACCGTGGCCGAGGATGTCTCGGCGAAGATCGCCCAGATTTCGAAGACCCTCCCGCCGGGCGTCGAGGTCAAGGTGGTGCTCGATCGCGCCAAGCTTGTGAACGCAACGGTCGGAACCGTCGAGAAGAACCTCACCGAGGGCGCGCTGCTCGTGGCGGCCGCGCTCTTCTTCCTGCTCGGCAACTGGCGCGCCGCGATCATCGCGGTGCTCGTCATTCCCTTCTCCTTCCTGATGATGGCGATGGGCATGAACGCGTTCCATGTTCCCGGTAACCTGATGAGCCTCGGCGCGCTCGACTTCGGCCTGATCGTCGACGGCGCGGTGATCATCATTGAAAACTGTCTGGCGAGGTTGGCGCACAGGCAGGAACATGAAGGGAGATTGCTCAATCTGCGCGAACGTCTCGAGGAGACGATGCGCGCCAGCCAGGAGATGATCAAACCGACCGTCTTCGGGCAGGCGATCATCCTGCTCGCCTTCGCGCCGCTGCTGATGTTCACGGGCGTCGAGGGCAAGACCTTTTCGCCGATGGCCATCACCATCATGCTCGCGCTCGTGGCCGCCTTCATCCTCGCGATCACGCTCGTTCCCGCGCTCGTCGCGCTGATGATCCGCGGCAAGGTGGCCGAGAAGGAAGTCTGGGCCATCCGGAAGACCAAGGAACGCTATCTGCCCTTGCTCGACAAGGCGATCGCGAAGCCATGGACTTTCATTGCGGGCGGTCTCGCCTTCTTCCTGCTGGCAATCCCGCCCTTCGGTCTGCTTGGCTCGGAATTCATTCCGCAGCTCGACGAGAAGAATATGGCGCTCGCCTCAACGCGCGTGCCATCGGTCAGCCTTGAGCAGTCGCTCACGATGCAGCGCAATGTCGAGAACGCGATCTCCAAATTGCCCGAAGTCGAGCTGATGTTCTCAAAAACGGGTACCGCCGAGGTGGCGACCGACCCGATGCCGCCGAACGTTTCCGACGGCTTCGTCATCCTGAAGCCGCAGGATCAGTGGCCGGCGGGTGTCGATAGCAAGGCCGACGTCGTTGAGAGGATCGAGAAGGCCTCGGGCGGTCAGCTCGGGCAGATGTTCGAAGTCAGCCAGCCGATCCAGCTCCGCTTCAACGAGCTGATCGCGGGTGTCCGCGGCGACGTGGCCATCAAGCTCTATGGTGACGATCTCGACAAGATGTCGCTCGCCGCGAACGAGATGGTCCGTGTGCTTCAGGGCATTCCGGGTGCGGGCAGCGTCAAGGCCGACCAGGTGGGCGGCGCTCCGACGCTCGATGTGAAGCTCGATCGCAATGCGATCGCGCGCTACGGGCTGTCGGTGCAGGAGGTTGCCGACACGGTGTCGGCGGCGCTCGGCGGCCGCGAATCCGGCCTGCTCTACGAAGGCGACCGGCGCTTCGACATCACGGTTCGCGTCCCCGATGCGACCCGGGTCAATCTCGACGACATCCGCGCGCTGCCCGTGCTTCTGCCTTCCGAGGGCGGCAACCGCGGACAGATTCCGCTCGCCCAGGTGGCACAGATCCGGCTGACCGAAGGGCTCAACCAGATCAGCCGCGAAAATGGCAAGCGGCGCGTCGTCGTCCAGGTGAACCTCGAAGGCCGCGATGCGGGCTCCTTCGTGGCCGAAGCGCAGGCGAAGATCGCCAATGTGAAGCTACCGGCGGGCTATTACATTGAATGGGGTGGTCAGTTCGAAAGCCTCCAGGCGGCGTCGAAGCGGCTCTCGATCGTGGTGCCGCTCTGCTTCGCGGGCATCTTCATCCTGCTTTACATGGCACTTGGTACCTTCGGGCGTGCAACTGCCGTGTTCCTTGCGGTGCCGCTCGGTCTCGCGGGGGGGGTGTTCACCCTGGCGCTAACGGGCATCAACTTCTCGGTGTCGGCGGCGGTGGGCTTCATCTGCCTTGCCGGCGTCGCGGTCCTCAACGGTCTCGTCGTCATGACGGCGATACGCGAGCGGCTCGAGGATGGAACGCCTCTCGTCGAGGCGATCCGCGAGGGCATGACCGAGAAGATGCGTGCGGTGATCATGACCGGCTTCGTGCCCGCGATCGGCTTCGTGCCGATGGCGCTCGCGACCGGGACGGGTGCCGAGGTGCAGAAGCCGCTCGCGACGACCGTCATCGGCGGTCTCATCGCGGCGACGATCCTGACGCTTCTGGTTCTTCCCGCCATCGCCAAGGTGGTGCTCGGATCGAACTGGCAGCCCGGCTTCATGAAACGCAAGTCCGAACCGGCCGAAGCGCCGGTCACGGAATAGGAGAGGAACATGCAAAAAGCATCCAAGCTCTTGCGCGTCTACACCGACGAATCTGCCTTTTTCGGTGACCAGCGCGTCTTCGAGTTCATTTCCGAACTCGCCCGCCAGCAAAAGCTGGCGGGGGTAACCGTCCTTGAAGCGGTTCTCGGTTTCGGCCGCTCGGCGCATCTTCACCGCAAGCATGCGCTGGAGAATGACCGGGCGGTCGTGATCGAGATCATCGACGACGAGCAGAAGCTGCGCGACTTCGCGGCGCAGCTCGCCGAAATACCGGACATCGGGCTCATCACGCTCGAAGCGGTGGATATCCTCGGCGGGAAATCCGCCGCGGAGTCCCCTGATGTCCAGAGCTGACCGGCACCTTGCCGGTCTACACCGCGGCGCAGGTCCCCGGCCTGCGTCGCGGACCAGCTTGCGCGAGCGAGGGGGCAGCCGATGTTCTCGGTAGGTACCTCGCTCCGCTTGCCGGTCCCGATCGGGCGTGTCTGGCGCCTGCTCGTCGATATCGAGCGATACGGCGACTGGCATCCGACGCTCCGCTTCACCGATCGTCCCGGTGATGAAGAGCGGCTCGACTATGTCTATTCGCCGCGCGGGGCGCGTGGACCCGAACTGTCGGCCGAGGGCCGGATCACCGGTCTCGACTGGCTTTCGGGTTTCTCATGGCGGACCGGTATGCGCGGTCTGCTCGTCATCGAGGAGAGTTACCGGCTCGAAAAGCTCGGTCAGGGCGTCGAGGTCACACACCGGCTCGACTGCCGCGGCGTCTTCTCCTGGCTCGGCTATCCCTTTCTGCGCCGCGCCTGCTCGGTGTTCCTGCGCCGCTCGAACGCGGCGCTCGAAAAGCATTTCCGCCGCACGACCGTCCAGTCGCGTTATGCGCGGCCGAGCGGACGGCGCGCATGATTTTGAGTTCGAAACCTGGCCGTCGGAGGCCCCTCTCATTCGCCCCCCTCACCACGGGCAGGGGTCTCCGGCGGTCAGGGAGGTGCGGGAGCCGGGTCGCATCCCGAGAAGGTTCCCGCACCTCATCCTGCCGTGCGTTTAACATGCGCCCGGACCGCAATGCCGATCGCCAAGTGAAAAGGATCGCATCATGAGTGACCAGTTGCGGCTCGATATTCCGCTGCTCCTCCCCGAAGTCGCCGATACCGCCGACCGCTGCGTCGCGCGCCTGATGAGCGAACTCGAAGGACGCGAAGGCGTCGACAAGGTCCATGTGGTCCGGTCGAGCGACGCTTCGCCGCCGCAGCTCTGCATCCATTACCGTCCGGACATTCTCCCGCTCGAACGCGTGCGGCAGCTCGCGCGAAGCGCCGGCGCGGAGCTCACCGGCCAATATCAGCATCTCTTCTGGGACGATCTCGAGGGCGTCGGCCACGCGCGGCGCGCGCGGACGATCGGCCTTCGGCTTCGCGAAATGCCGGGCGTGATCGAAGCCGAAGTCGGCGCGGCGGGGACGCTGCGCGCCGAGTTCCAGCGCTCGGAAACCTCCATCGAAGCGATCAGAAAGGTATTGTCGGATATGGGCGTCACCCGGAAATCGGCTGCCGTCGCCGCGGCTGTCCCGGCACAAGCTGGACATGTGCATGGTGACGATGGTCATGATCATGGCCCCGATCACACCCACGGACCCGACCATAAGCATGGCCATACGGGGCCGGACGATCATGATCATGGTCATGACCATGGCGGGATATTCGGCGAACGCACCGAGCTGATTTTCGCCCTCCTTTGCGGTCTCGTCCTCGGCATCGGTTTCGCGATCGAGAAGTTCGAGGTCGCTCCCGGGTGGGTGAGCTTCGGCCTCTATCTTGCTGCCTATGGTTTCGGCGGCTGGTTCACCGTCCGTGAAGCGATCGAGAATCTGAAGCTCAAGCGCTTCGAGATCGACACGCTGATGCTCGTCGCCGCAGCCGGCGCGGCAGCGCTGGGCGCTTGGGCCGAAGGCGCGCTGCTTCTCTTCCTCTTCAGCTTGGGCCATGCGCTAGAACATTATGCCATGGGCCGCGCCAAGCGCGCGATCGAGGCGCTCGCCGAACTGGCGCCTCAGACCGCCGTGGTGAAGAACGACGACGGCAGCACGCGCGAAGTGGCGGTCGAGCTTCTGCAGATCGGCGACACGGTCGTGGTCAAGCCCAACGAGCGGCTCCCGGCTGACGGTTTTGTCGTCGCTGGGCGAACGGCAGTAGATCAGGCGCCCGTGACGGGAGAAAGCGTTCCCGTCGACAAAGAGCCTGTGCCGAGCCGCTCAATCGCCGCAGCAAGTCCCGATGCTATCGATTCAAAAAATCGGGTCTTCGCGGGTACGATCAACGGCTATGGGGTTATCCACGTTGCAGTGACACGGCTTGCCGGCGACTCTGCTCTCGCCAAAGTCGTTCAGATGGTAAGTGAAGCCGAAACGCAAAAGTCTCCGACCCAGCGATTCACCGACCGCTTCGAAAGGATTTTTGTTCCCAGCGTGCTCGCGTTGGTTTTTCTACTGCTCTTTTCCTGGGTCATTATAGACGAACCATTTCGCGACAGCTTCTATCGGGCAATGGCGGTCTTGGTTGCCGCTAGTCCCTGCGCGCTCGCAATAGCCACGCCGAGTGCTGTCCTTTCAGGGGTAGCCCGCGCCGCCCGTGGCGGTGTGCTCGTAAAGGGAGGTGGGCCGCTCGAAAGCCTCGGTTCGCTCACTGCACTGGCATTTGACAAGACCGGCACGCTTACGGAGGGGGAGCCACGGATTGTGTCCGTAATCCCTTCAGTCGATGTAACGGGCGACGAACTATTACGGGTTGCAATTTCGGTTGAACAGCTGAGCGATCATCCGCTGGCTCGCGCCATAGCTCGTGATGGCCGAGAACTGCTGGCTTCCGGGAATATTCCGGAAGCGCAGGATTTTAGAAGCCGCACTGGTGAGGGTGTCTCCGCGACCGTTGACGGCGAAGACGTGCTGATCGGGAAATCCGAGATGTTCGGGCGTAATGGTACGCCCCCCCTAGGTCCCGAACTCCTAGCAGAGATTGAGCGCTTGCGCTTGAACGGTCGGACCACAATGGCCGTTCGGAAGGGGACGCGCGACCTTGGGGTGATCGGACTAATGGACCAGCCCCGAAAATCAGCGCCTTCCACGATCTCTAAACTACGACACCTCGGGATTCGCCGCATGATCATGGTTTCGGGCGACAACCAGCAGGTCGCGGAGGCTGTCGCTGGTGAAGTCGGTATCGACGAGGCATGGGGCGACCTCATGCCTGATCAGAAAGTTGACGCCATACGCGATCTGAAGGCCAGGCAACCTGTAGCGATGGTCGGCGATGGCGTCAACGATGCTCCCGCTATGGCAAATGCTACCGTCGGCATCGCTATGGGGGCGGCTGGATCAGATGTCGCTCTTGAAGCCGCCGACGTCGCTTTGATGGCAGACGATCTCGCGCATCTGCCCTTCGCGATCGGTCTTAGTCGCCAGACGCGGCGGATCATTCGCCAGAATCTGGTCGTGAGCCTCGGCGTGGTTGTTGTCCTCGTGCCGGCGACGATCTTCGGGCTCGGTATCGGTCCCGCAGTCGCGGCGCATGAAGGTTCGACGCTCGTTGTTGTCGCCAACGCGCTGCGCCTGCTCGCCTATCGCGACCGCGTCGCGGACTGAGCGGTGACCAGGTCGCCGACGGCCCGGACCGCGCGTGCGAAGGAGGAAAGGAGACGTGATGGAGTTCGAGCGGGAGCATGATCTCCCCTATAGTCCGGAGCAGATATGGGCGGTTCTCGGCGACTTCGAGAACCACCGGATCTGGAATCCCTATGTCCGCATCGAGCGTTTGACCGAGGACCCGATCGCGATCCGCTATTCGATGCGAATGGATCCCCACAAGCCCAAGTTTCTCGAGGTTCCCGCTGCGGTAACGTCAGCGCGCCCCGGGGAAGAACTGATACTCGACGTGAAGCCTAGCTTCATCCTCCAGTTCGAGGAAAGCTACATCCTGACGCCGACGGCAAGCGGGACGAAGTTCGTCCACCGCTACCGCTGCCGCGGGCCCTTTGCCTGGCTCCGGCTTCCCGGCATCAAGACCAGCTTCCAGAGAATGATCGGGTCGATCGACGGCATCCTGCTCAGCTATCTCAAGTCCAAGTATAGCAAGCCGCAATCGCCGCCCCGGCGAACCAAACCGAAGTTCAGAGGTGGCCGGCGATGACGAGCTTTCCGCTTCTCGCTCCGCACAAATGGCGTCCGCTCGGCGCGGCCTGGACGATTGCCCTCTTGTCGAGCCTCGCCGTCCTCTTCGTCGGCGAGGTCATGGGTCAGGCACCGTGCGATCTCTGCTGGTTTCAGCGCGCCTTCATGTTCCCGCTCGCGATCATTCTCGGCATCGCCGCGTTCAAGTCGGACCGCGCCGTCATTCCTTACGGGCTGGCGCTGGCCGCGGGAGGCAGCCTCGTCGCCCTCTATCATAGCCTGCTCTATGCCGGCGTCATTCCGGCCCCGATCGTCCCCTGCACCGGCGGTCCCTCCTGCTCGGGCGAGAGCATGGCGATCGGAGGCGTGCCGCTGCCCCTCCTGTCGCTCACCGCTTTCGCGATCATCCTTATCCTCTTGCTCAACTTCCAAAGGAGACTGAAATCATGAACAGACGTATCGGAGTGGTGGCCACGCTTGTCGTTTCGGCACTCGCCTTCACCGGCGGCGCGATGCTCTACAGCGGAACCGCCGAGGGCGAACCCACGAAGAAGGTCGTGGCGGGGCCCGTCGACAGCCTCATTCGCCCGCACTCGCCGATCATCGGCCCCAAGAATGCCCCGGTCACGATCGTCGAATTCTTCGACCCGTCGTGCGAGGCCTGCCGCGCCTTCTATCCGACGGTGAAGGGCATCGTCGCCAAATATCCCAAGGATGTGCGTCTTGTGATGCGCTACCTGCCGCTGCACCCCGGCTCGGCCGAGGCGATCGTGATCCTCGAAGCCGCGCGCGTGCAGGGCAAGCTTGTGCCGGTGACGGCGGCGCTGCTCGAGGCGCAGCCCGACTGGCATGACGGGAAGATGGACGGCGCCTGGGCCGCGGCCGAGAAGGCCGGCCTCAATGTCGCGAAAGCGCGCGCGATGCCGACCGCCGATGCGATGTCCTGGATGGAACAGGACATTGCCGACGCGCGCGCGGTCGGCGTCAAGGGCACCCCGACATTTTTTGTCAATGGCGAGATGCTCGTCCAGCCCAGCCCCGAACAGGTCGAGGCCCGAGTCCAGGCCGCCGTCGCGGCAAAGGGCAAATGAGGGCCGCACCCGCCCCGCTTCGTCCACGCGGGGCGGGTGCCCACCATCCGTCGCGACGCTGTCTCTCCCGCCATCGGCCTGTCGCATGGACACGCCGGGTCACCGGCCGATCGGCGGCGGTGGAGGAAATATTCACAGCGCATTCAAGCATGAAGGGGGATTTTGACCGCCACGAAAAGGAGAGACTGACATGCGAAAACTGATGACGATCGCGGCTGCGATGCTCGCCTTCGCGGTCCCCGGAACGGCGCTTGCCCAGCATCATGGCGATCGCGGCGGATATAGCCGCGGCCATGATGCGCCGCGTGGCCACGACCGCGACTATCGTTCGAACCGGCACGACCAGCCCTATTATGGCAATGACCGGGGCTATCGCGGCTACGACCCCTATTATCGCGGATACGATCGCCGCTACGAACGCCGCGACCGCTACGAGCGGCGCTATCAGAAGCGCCGGATGCACCACCACCATCGCGGGCGTCACTGGCGCGGGTGAGCCGGCAGGGACGTTGGCGCCGGGATAGTGCTCGTCTAGGAAGGGCCGCTTCTATGGGGGGATAGATGATGCGGCACCGATCCGAGACATGGCTTGCCTGGTTTTCGCTTTTCGCGACGACGATCCATTTCACCCTCGAAACCTGGTATCATATGGTCTGGGGGCAGCCGCTTCAGGCGTTGCTCGTCGACTATATCAGCGTGGCGCTGATGATTTTCGGGGCCGTGACATCGCTCCGCATCAGGCCGCGTAGTGCGGCCGGCCTGCTGGCCGCCGCCTGGACCTATAATCTCGGCTTCGGGTGGCGGAGCGCCTTTGGCAGATTGGAGGCGCTGGAGCGCGGCGCAGCGCCGGTCAACGGCGAGGCGTCCTTCGTCCTCCCGATCGTCGCGGCCTCTCTCATGATCGCGGCGATCGTGATGGTCTGGGCGCTCTTTCTCGCCTGGAGGCAGGCGTTGAGCCCTTCACCGGCGAACGGCTGACGGCGGGCGCGACACCCGGCTGATCGCTATCGCCGCGCGCGGTAGATCGAAATCGAGCCGGTCGGCGTCGGGATGACTTTCATCTCTTCGACCGCCTCGAAACCCGCGGCTTTAAGGATTCCCGGGACGCAGCCCTTCGCGTTGGGTTCAGTATATTCGAACCCGTCGAGCAGCTGGATCTGGCGAAAAAGCATGCGCATCAGCAGCGACCGCTGCTCGCCATAGTCGGCTATGAAAAGAGTCCCGCCCGGCCTCAGGAGCCTGAACATCTGCGCGGCAATCGCTTCCTTGACGGCCATCGGGCACTGGTGAAGGACAAGGCTTGATACGATCTTGTCGCATTGCCGGAGTGCGTCGATGCCGTCCAGCTCGTCGCCCATGGCCTCGAACCATCGAATCTCGGTATCGGCAACCTCAGCCTTGGCGCGCGCGATTTCCAGCACGGCGGGGTCGGGATCGACCGCCAGAACTATGCTTTCCGGCGCCGACTGCTTGAGGGCGATTGCAAATGTTCCCGTGCCGCACCCGATGTCGACGATCCGCTCGCCCGGCCGCGGTTCGGCGAAGCGCAGCAAGTCGCTTCGCCATCTTTTCTCTCTGGTCATGAGGGCTATGGCGGCATCGTAGCGGTCGAGCGATCCGCTCTTGCCGAGTGCCGGGACGAAGTCTCTTTGTGCGTCTGACATGATGCCCCTCTACTAGGCGTCATCACGCACCGGCTTGAACGGAGAGGCTATGATTCGATGAAAAGGTCGCTTGCCCGAATACCGAACATCGCCTTGATCGTGCGGGCGAAATGCGCGCTGTCGCTGAACCCGGCCATATGTGCGGCCTCGGTCGCGCTGCGGCGCATTCCCAATTCGTCGAAGGCGATAATCAACCGTCGCCAGAGCACAAAGCGCTGGAAGGGCATGCCGATCTCGGCGGCAAAGAGATGCCGGAAGCGGCCGAGCGAAAGGCGGCTCTCTTCCGCCACATCCGCGAGGCGGACAGAGCCCATGGGGATCAGGCGGTCAATCGAGGCGGCGGCGCGGGTGATGCGCGGATCGAGCGGGGGGCGGGTGCCTCGCATGAGCCAGTTTTTCCAGAAGGAACGCTGTCCCGGCATCTCGACATGAATCGGATCGGAGCAGATCAGCCGGTTTTTCAGTTCTACCGGCGGACCGAAGCCCACTGTCGGCTCGACGAACCATAATTCGGCCGCGGGAGCGGGGAGCAGCCGGTGCACGGTATCGGGTTCGATGAGCAAGCAACGCCCCGACAGGCGCGCGCCATCAGCAGTGACCACCGTAAGCGGCTCAGCACAGAATACTGCCTGCGCCGCAAAATGACGGTGCGCGGCGGCATCGCCAACCGAACCCGACCAGAGAGCATGATAGTCGCCGAGGCTAAGTCGGCCGTTCCAGTTGGACGTGTCGGGCATCGGGTCTCGATAGCAGGCCTAACTCATGTGCGTAACGGGCGCTGGGTTAGCTGTCTGGCTCGGAGGCTCTTTTCGGAAGCCGCCGCACGGCCAAGGAGAAGTGCGCCGACCCCGTGATGATTACCCTCATTGACCCTGCGTTGTCTCGACCCGGCGATGTTGCCGACTGTTGTGACGATAGCCGATCCAGAGGATTGCAAGCGCGAGAAGCTGGAGCAGCAACGGTTCGAGCGAAGGAAATATCCCCATCGTCGGGAAGCGAGGAAAATGAGCGAGCGGTGTGATGCCGAGGAGGCCGGCTTCCTGTAGCGCGCCCGCGCCCTTGCCGGCCAGGACAACCGCAAGGATGGCGATCAGTGCGGAGCTGTAGGCGAAAAATTTCCCGATCGGCAGGACCCGGCTGTAACGAAGCATGACCCATGCGATTGCTGCCAGGATCACCACTGCAGTTCCGGCTCCGGCAGCGATCGCGCTGCGGCTCCCTTGCGCGGCGAGAGCTGCGAAAAACAGGATGGTCTCAAAGACTTCCCGATAGACCACGAGGAAAGCGAGCCCGAACAGGAACCAGGCCGAGCGGCGCGAAAGCGCCTTGCCCATCGCTTCGCGGATATAGCGCTGCCAGCTCTCCGCGTGCGACTTTCCGTGCATCCAGATGCCGACCCAGACGAGCACGACTGCGGCGAAAAGCGAGCCAAATCCCTCTGTCAACTCGCGGTTCGCTCCGCTGATCGAGATTGCATAGGTCGCGACTGCCCAGGTTGCGCCGCCGGCAGCCAAGGCTGCGATCCAGCCGCCATGGACATAGGGTAGGACCTCAGGCCGTTCGGCCTTTCGCAAGAAAGCGATCATCGCCACGATGATCAGAAGCGCTTCGAGACCCTCGCGCAGCAAGATGGTAAGCGCCCCGACAAAGGTCGATGCGTCGCTGGCTGCATCGGGAGACAGTGCAGCTTCGGCATCGGCGAAAAGGGTTTCGACTGCGGCGGCTTTACCCGCGACCGCATCGACCGGCACACCTCGCGCGATGGACACGCGATAATCGGACATCGCGGATTCGATTTGCGCCATAAGGGCGGAATCGCGCGTCGTCAGGATCGGCTCAATCGGTTCGAAACCGTCGAGATAGGCGGACAGCGCGAGACGCTCTGCCTCGCTCCGGTTTCCCTTGCGGTATGCGGCAAGGCTTTGCGCCAATTTGTCACGCGCAACCGCAAGCGTCGCGGGCGAAGCGGTTGTCAATGCTTGGGGATCGGAACGCAAATAGGCGGTAAGCGCGTCGGCCTGCTCCGATCCCAGCCCACGACCAAGCACTTCCGGGCTGAGACTCGTGAAGGCTTGCAGGTCGGGGACCAGTTCGCGCGCCGCAGGGGTCTGGTTCCAGACACGCCGGCCGGCTGCGACGTCGCGAAATGCAAATCCACCGGCATAGGCTGCTACCGCCCAGCGGTCGTCGGAGGGCAAATGGGCAAAACTGGGCATGGACGTGCCTTCGAGCCCCTGTCCTATGACCTGATAGAGCGCGAACAGACTGCGCTTGCGAGCGCGTCCGGCGTCGGTGAAATCGATAGGTGCCGGGTCGAGCCCCTTGGCCTGATGTCCATTGCCATCGCCGCGCGCCCCATGACAGCTGGCGCAATTTTCCAGATAGACTTGGGCTCCGCGCCGGGGATCTGGAGCGTTGCGCGGCGCGAGGGGCACGGGGTAGGCGGCGAGGAGGTCCGCCGCGAGTCCGCGCGCCTGGCCAGCCACCTTGCCGGGGCTCGCCTTCGATGCGATCGCCGTCTGGAGTTGTCCCGCTTCACTGACAAGGCGAGCCCGCGCCGGGGATACCGGAAGCGCTTCGATCCCCTTGCGAACGGTGGCGGAAAACTCGGTCATCTCGGAATATTCGACCGTGCTCGTCACCACGCCATTCGAGACGGCTCCACCATAGTCGACCGCAACATAGTCCAGCAGGCGCCATATGGTCTGGACTTCGTCGGCATCAGTGCGGGCCTGTGCCGTCGGCACGACGAGGCCGCCGATTGCAGCAAGCGCGATCAGCAGAGAGAGAAAGCGGCGGGCGGGGGGCATTGGCCCTATTGTCCGGGCACAGTCGACAGTTCGCGCAATTCGGTCCGCGCGCTGCGTAGAATCTCATAGGCCGAATGCAGGAAAAGCGTGGCAATGATGGCGGCGACTGCAAGGTCGGGCCAGGCTTGCCCGGTCCATGCGACGAGGCCGGCGGCGATGATCACCGCCACATTGGCGATCGCGTCGTTGCGGCTGAACAGCCACACCGCCCGGACATTGGCGTCGCCTTCGCGGAACCGCGAGAGGACCGCGGCCGAGGTGAGGTTGACGAGGAGGGCGGCGGCGCCGATGCCGCCCATCAGCTCGGCTTCGGGCGGAACCGCGGTCAGGGCACGCCACAGCGCGACGCCGATGACCCCTATGCCGAGCGACAGCAGGAACAGGCCTTGGGCTAAGGCGATACGCGTGCGGGCGAGCGCAGTCCAGCCTATCGCGACGAGGCCGGCCAACGTGATCGTGCCGTCGCCGATAAAGTCGAGCGAGTCGGCTTTCAGCGCCTGGCTGTTGGCGATGAACCCGCCGACGATCTCGATCGCGCCGAAGCCGAGATTGAGAATTACGACGATCCACAAGGCCCTTCGATAGGCGGGATCGCGTTCGGCCCTGACGGTGTCGCCCGTGCAGCCGCAATTGCTGTCGTTGCTCATTCCCCTGTTCTACATTCTACAGTAACTGTAGAAGCAAGCTGAAATCGAAACGAGACTGAGAGGAAGGGAGATGGCGCGCGACACGCGGCTGCCGATCGGCGGCCTGGCGAAACGCACCGGCACCAAGGTAAACACGATCCGCTTCTATGAGGATATCGGATTGCTGCCTTGCGCAGCGCGCACAGCCTCTGGCCGGCGCACCTACGGGGATGAGGATGTCGGGCGCCTCGCATTCATCCGCAATGCCCGCGGCCTCGGCTTTTCGATCGATGAAATCCGGTCGTTGACGGCGCTGGCCTTGGGGCCGGGGCAGGACTGCGCCGAAATCCGCGCGCTTGCGGCGCGTCACCTGCTCGATGTCGATGAAAAGCTGGAACGGATGGCGCGGCTCCGTGCTGAACTTGCCCGTATCGTCCAGCTCTGCGATGGCGGGCCGGTGTCGGATTGCCGGGTCATCGAGGCCATCGCCGCCGGAAATGCCTAGCCGCCGCGCTATCGGGACTGTCGGCGGCTTGCGGCTCAGCCGCAGCAACTGCCCTTGCCGCCGTCAACCTGTATTGGCGGGCAGGGTACCGTGCCATAGGAACAGAAGACACAGCAGTCTCCTGGCAGCGGCTTGAGCAGCGCGCCGCATCCCTTGCAGTCGTAGAAATACTGACACGCATCGGTGGGCATGATTTCGTCGGCGATTTGACCGCAGAGCGGACACGTCAGCGTCGATTGCAGGACCGGCGAGGGATCAAGCATAGCGATAGCCAAGCCATAGGAGGACGGCGCCGAAGAGCAGGCCGACGAAGGTCACGACGCGCAGCGTCGCCGGCACGCATAGGCCATCGGCGCCGCAGCGCGCCGCGCGCATCTGCTGGCGCGCCAGCAGCACGCCACCGGCGACGAGCGAAATTGCGCCGAATGCGACGAACCAGAGCCGGTAGGGCGCGGCCGGGACCGCTATGCCGACGAGCCAGGCGGACCCGAGCCCCGCCGAGGCAAGCAGCATGGGAAGCGCGCAGCAGGTGGCTGCGAGAAAGCCCGATGCGATCCCGCCAAGCGCCAGCGAAATGGCCCCAAATCCTTTCGGACGCCTTGCATCTCCAGCCAAATTCTACCTCCTTGTTTCGCGGTATCGGCAAGTCTACCATCTGTAGTGACTACAGATGCAAGCGGAATCGCAATGGCCCCCTCAAGCACCATCCCCATCGGCGAGCTTTCTCGGCTTACCGGCTGCAATATCGAGACGATCCGCTATTATGAGCGCATCGGCATTCTGCCCGCGCCGGTCCGGTACGGGCGATTTCGCCGTTATGATTCAGCTGGTGTGCGGCGCCTTGCATTTGTGCGGCGCGCGCGCGAACTGGGTTTTCCCCTCGATACGGTCCGCACTTTGCTCCTTCTGGCCGAAGGCGGCAGCCATAGCTGCGATCAGGTGCGTCAAATGGCCGAGGGCCAGCTTGCCGAAGTCCTCGCCAAGCGCGCCGACCTCGACCGCATGGCCGCTGTCTTGGGCGATCTTGTCGAGGCGTGCGGCGCCGGCGATGCCGGGGGCTGCCCGCTTCTGGAGGCGCTGTCCGACTAGGTTTGAGTGCAGCCGTCTTCCGCCAACACCCCAAAGCAGCTATTGCGCGCGGCAGTTGGGCCGCCGCGCGCAATGGCGGCGCGTTACGGCGCCTTGTCGAGCTTGGTGATCGTCCCGGCCTTGCCGTCCCAGTCCAGTTCGAACGCGATCTTGTCGCCGACCTTGATATCCTTCAGCAGTTCGCCTTTCGCGGCGAAGCCCATCGTCATCGGCGGCCATTCGAGCTCGGCGATCGCACCATGATCGAGCGTGACCTGTCCTTTGGCGCTATCGATCGCGGTGACGGTAGCCGTGCCCTTGCCATGCTTGATTTCGGCCGGCGTCGCCATGGTTCCAACATCATCGGCCATGGCTGCCTTCTCTTCGGCTTTCGGCGCTTCGCCTTGCTTGTCGCAGCCGGCAAGCGCTGCGGCGAGCGCAAGGCCCAGCGCGATGA
>NZ_MEFH01000083.1:0-27089 GCF_001725095.1 Sphingopyxis sp. SCN 67-31
GAGTCCGTCAAGCGAACTTCTGAACCCAAACCACACTAGAATCATAAAGTTGGTAGTGTCCCTTTGATTCCGAGGTTCGCATCAAAGGTTGCTGCGAGGGTATGCGAACTTCGGAATCGGGACACTAGGACACGGCGACGATGGTCGACGAGAGCGACGAGACCGAAAAGACAGAAGACCCGACGCAAAAACGTCTCGATGACGCGATCGAGCGCGGCGACGTCGTCAAGAGCCAGGAGGTCAACACCTGGTTCGTGATCGCCGGTGCGACGCTGGTGCTGTCGACCTTCGCCGGCTCTGTCGGCGGCGGGTTCGAGGTGCCGCTGCGCAACCTGATCGCCAACTCCTGGCAGATCCGGACCGACGGCCCCGGTCTGCTGGCGCTCGCCGCGCAGATCGAATACGCCCTTGTCGCCGCGCTCGGCCTGCCGCTGCTGATGCTGGTGCTGGCCGCTATTGCCGGCAATATCGTTCAGCACCGCTTCGTCTGGTCGGGGGAGGCGCTGAAGCCGAAGCGATAATTGTCGAGCCGGGGCGGCTACCGGCATAGCGCAAGCTTGCCGGCGGCCGCGGCTTTGGATTGACCTATTTCGTCATTGCGAGCGGAGCGAAGCAATCCAGGGCGCTTTATGCCCACTCTGGATTGCCGCGCGGCTTCGCCGCTCGCAATGACGAGTCCGTCTGATGTCATCATCTCTAATGGCACGCCGCTTTAAACAAGCGCTTCGAGCAGCCCGATCAGCGGGAGGTCGGCGGGCGGCATGTCGAGGCCGTAAAGTTCGACCGGCCGCACCCAGCGCAACGCGGTCGCATGTCGGGCCACCGGCGTTCCCCGCCATTTGCGGCAGACATAGAGCAGCAACAGCAGGTGCCGATTGCCGAGCGTATCGCTCGCGAAGCAGGCGGGGGCGAGGCAGGCGTGATCGACGTCGATCGCCAGTTCCTCGGCCAGTTCGCGGATCAGCGCCGCCTCGGGCGTCTCGCCGGGTTCGACCTTGCCGCCCGGAAATTCCCACAGCCCCGCCATCGGCTTGCCCGCGGGCCGCTGCTGGACGAGGATCCGCCCGTCGCGGTCGACGAGCGCCGCCGCGACCACGAGAAGCATGTTTTGCGCGTCGCGGAGCGCGTCGGGGACAGTCAAATTCCTTAACCTTCCTGTGCAAAATTCGGCCGCTTCGGGACGTAACATTTGGGGCAGGGGCGGAACAATGGCCAAGTTTCTCGCGCTGCTGCGGTCGACCAGGGCCGCGACAGCCATCGAATATGGGTTGATCCTGGCGATGATCTTCATCGCCGCAGTGTCCGCCATGGGGGGCGTGGGAACGTCGACCGCCAATATGTGGAATCGCGTGTCGACGACCACCGACACGGCGACGAACAAGAATTGATCCGGCGGTTTCCAAGCCGAATCGCGCATATTCCGGCGTCCGGCATTAAACTTTTCAAAACCAATTGCCCGTAAATCCCGCAGATGTTGACACCGACCAGATCGTCAACGGGGTAAGTGACCTACCAGGAGACCAGACATGAAGTTTTTCAAGAAATTCGTTCGCGACACCAAGGCCGCGACTGCCATCGAATACGGCCTGATCGCGGCGCTGATCGCCGTTGCCGCCATCACCGCGCTGACCAACGTCGGCTCGAGCGTCAGCAATACGTTCGACAAGGTCGACGGCAAGCTGACCAACGCCAACAGCAAGGCGTAATCGGCCTCTTCCATCCGCTTCGCGGGTGGCAGAATCCAGGGAAAGGGCGGTGCATGCACCGCCCTTTTTCGTGTCAGCGGCTGGCGTAGGTGACGATCTTCACCTTCTGCCCCGGCGTCAGGCGACTGTTCGCCGCCAGCCGGTTGAGCACCTGGAAGCGCTCGGCGGCATAATCGCTGTACGCCATGCGCCGCGCCAGGCTGGCGACGCTGTCGCCGCTCTTCACCGTCACGACATCGACGCGGCGCGGCCGGATCGCCGCCGCCTCGCTGGTGCTGAGCCGGCGGAGGCTGGTGAACATCGAGTTGAACACACCGCTGCCGCCCGCCTTGGTCAGCGCGACGAAGTGGAAGGCGCTGGTCCGCGAAAATTCATAGGCGAAGACTGTGACGTCGACCTGCCCCGACTGGCTGTTGGCCCGGACGGTCGTGTAATAAGCGGGGATGCCGCCCACCGTCGTGCGCTGGATCGTGCCCGGCGTCAGATTGGCCTTGCCGCCGATTTCCTTGAGGACGGCGGCGATATAGGCGTTCATGTCGCCGCTGTAGGCGCCGGTCGAGAATTGCGCCTGCCCGCCGTTGCCGCTGATCGACACCGCGCTCGTCCCGTTCTGCATGCCATAGCCGTTCGGAACCTCGAACCGCAGTTTCAGGTCGGGATGCAGAAATTCGCGCCCCTCGACGACGCCCTGCGCCGGATCGTCGCCATAGAGCACGCCGTTGACAGATGCCAGGAAGGCGTCGGCGTTACGCACCCCGCCCGCACCCTGCCGCGCGGCGAGCGTCTGGGCGTTGCGGACGCGCGAAGCGGGGTCGGGGTGGGTGCTCGCCCATTCGGGAAGCGAGCGCGCGTCACCGCCCGACAGGCGCGCTTCGAGGCTGGTCTGCGCGGCGAGGCTGGCGAGCATCGTCGACAGCGCGAGCGGGTCGTAGCCCGCGCTCTTCAGATATTGCACGCCGAGCTGGTCGGCCTCCAGTTCCTGGCTGCGCGAGAAGCCGAGCGTCGCCAGCTGCGCGACCTGCATCGCATTGTTCTGGAGCAGGCCGCCGAGACCGCCGAGCAGCCCGCCATTATCGCCGATCGCGCCGCCGAGCACGGTCGCGAGGACGCCAAGGACGGTGTTGCGCGTCGCCGCCGACTGGCGCTTCTTGCTGTGCCGCGCCGCGACATGGCCGACCTCGTGCCCCAGCACGCCCGCCAGTTCGGCCTCGTCGTTCATCAGCGCCATCAGCTGGCGGGTGACATAGACATAGCCGCCGGGGATCGCGAAGGCGTTGTTCACCGGCGAGTTGAGCAGGGTCACCGTGAAATCGCTCGGGCTGCGCGACAGGCCCGACTGCACCGCGATATTCTGGCCGACGCGGTTCACATAGGCGGCCTGCGCCCCGGCATAGGCGCCGCCGAATTCGGCCATGAGCTGCGGATGCGCCTCGCTGCCCTGCTGACGGTCGGCGGCGGAAATGCTGGTCGCGGTCCTGACCGCCTTCGCATCGGCGGGCGAACCGATCCCGCTTCCGGCCGCGGCGCAGCCTGCAACCAGCGCCGCGAGTGCTATCATCGTCGTCCTGCGGGCCATCATATGCCTCCCTCTGCTTTCACTGTCGACTGCTTGCGAACCATGGCCGGCGAATCATGCTTCTCTCTCGCTCGTCATGCTGAACTTGTTTCAGCATCCATGGCCAGACCTGTCCTTTACGCCGCTTTTCAGCGGGGGGCAGGCCATGGACCCTGAAACAAGTTCAGGGTGACGAAGAACGAAAGATCTGGACCCCGCTGGACGTGCTCGCAAACGACATGGTCGCCTTTCCTTTCCGCCCTCCGTTCGAGGAGCGGGTTTGAAGAAGAACGCCATCGTCGGCGAACGGGTTCCCCTTCAGGCCCGCCCCATCGCGAGGAATTTCTCCTCGCGCGCCGCCAGCACCGCATCGCGCGGCAGGCCCGACAGCGCGTCGAGTTCGCCCGCGATCGCGTCGCCGAGCGACTGGATCGCGACTTCGGGCGCGCGGTGGGCGCCGCCGACGGGTTCGGGGACGATGCGGTCGATCACCTTCAGCGCGAGCAGGTCCTCCGCCGACATCTTCATCGCCGCGGCGGCGTCGGGCGCCTTGTCGGCGGTGCGCCACAGGATCGACGCGCAGCCTTCGGGCGAGATCACCGAATAGACCGCATGCTCGAACATCAGCACCCGGTTCGCGGCGGCGAGCGCGATCGCACCGCCCGAGCCGCCCTCTCCGACGATCGCCGCGACCATCGGGACGCCGAGCGCCAAGCATTGCTCGGTCGAGCGCGCGATCGCCTCGGCCTGGCCGCGTTCTTCGGCCTGGATGCCCGGAAAAGCGCCCGATGTGTCGACCAGCGTCACCACCGGCAGCCCGAAACGGTCGGCAAGCTGCATCAGGCGGATCGCCTTGCGATAGCCCTCCGGCTTCGCCATGCCGAAATTATGCTTCATGCGCGAAGGGATGTCGTCGCCCTTCTCGTGCCCGATCACCATCACGCGGCGGCCGCGGAAGCGCGCCAGCCCGCCGAGGATCGCCTGATCGTCGCCGAAATTGCGGTCGCCGGCGAGCGGCATCCAGTCATCGAACAGACCCGCGACATAATGTTTGAAATGCGGCCGGTCGGGATGGCGCGCGACCTGCGTCTTTTGCCACGGGGTCAGCTTCGCATAGATATCGCGCAGCATCTTCGCGGATTTCGCCTCCAGCCGCGCGATGTCGCCTTCGATGTCGAGCGACGGATCGTCCCCCATCTCGCGCAGTTCGGCAATCTGGCGATCGAGCGCCGCGACCTGTTTTTCGAAGTCCAGAAAGGCTGTCATGCCGGATTCGCTAGGCGGATGGGGCGTTCAGGTCAACGCCTGCCGGAAACGGGGGCGGGTCCTATTTGTCCGGCAGCGTCCCGCCTTGCCGATGGCTGGAGATTGCTTCGCTACGCTCGCAATGACGAACATCGTCCAAATAGGGATAGTCCCTATTCGTCGATCCGCGCCAGCGGGTGGCGGCGGTTGACCAGTTCGACGAGGCGGCGGCTGTCGACATGGGTATAGATTTCGGTCGTCGCGATGTCGGCATGCCCCAGCATCAGTTGCAGCGCGCGCAGGTCGGCTCCGCCTTCGAGCAGGTGCGTGGCAAAGGCGTGGCGCAGCACATGCGGGCTGACCGCCGCCGGATCGACCCCGGCGCGCGCGGCGAGTTCGCGCAGCATCTGGAACAGCCGCACGCGCGACAGATGCGCCTTGCCCGACGGAAACAGCCACGGGCTTCCCTCGGCGACCAGCGGCAGCCAGCGGTCCAGCGCCGCGCCCGCGCGCGCCGACAGCGGCACCAGCCGGTCCTTGTCGCCCTTGCCGCGCACGATCAGATAGTCGCGCCCGCCCGCGACCGCGCGGCGCGGCAGCGACACCAGTTCGCTCGCGCGCAGGCCCGAGCCATAGAGGAGCTCGAGCAGCAGCAGCATCCGCACCGCCGACGCCGGCGCTGCCGCCCCGTCCGCCTCTTCGCCCGCCTGCGCGAACAGCCGGTCGACATGGTCGTGGGTCAGGATGCGCGGCAGCGGCCGCCGCGTCGCCGGGCGGGCGATGTCGAGCGCCGGATTGTCCGCCCGCTCGCCCTCGTCGAGCAGGAAGGCGAAGAACTGGCGCAGCGCCGACAGCTTGCGCGCGGCGCTGCTCGCGGCGAGGGTCCGATACTCCGCCATCAGGCCGCGCAGCGCCGCGGCATCGGCCGCCGCGAGCGGACCGCGCACCCATTCCGCCGCCTGCACCAGGTCGCGGCGATAGGCCGCCAGCGTGTTGCGCGACGCGCCGCGCTCGGCGGCCATCATCTCGAGGAAGCGGTCGATCAGCGCCGCGTCAGACACGCACCAGCGCTTCGGCGGCGATCATCCGCGCTTCCGATCCCAGCCCGACCTCGCGCAGCGCGCGGACGATATGATAGAGGTGATAGGGCGGCATCTTCGACCAGTCGCCCTGCATCCCCGCCGCCGCGAGCAGCGCGACCATGCCGGGTTCGCGCCGCTGCGCCGCCGCCTCGATCGCGCGCGTCCAGCGCGTCTGCTTCGACAGGCTGATGCCGAGATCGCTCGCCGCCGATGCCGCCTGCCCCTCTTCAATGCGGCCGAGCCCGGCAAGCCCCGCGAGCAGCAGCTTGCTGCGCAGCCCCTCGGCGCTGTCGTCGTCGCTCGCGAAATTGCCGACCGCCCCCGACGTCGTCCCGTTCAGCGGGCGCGGCGAGCCGACCGCCAGAATGCCCCAGGCGCGGCTGCCGACCGACACGGTCGGAACCCACGCCATCGCATTATTGTCGTAACCCGCCGTCAGCATCGAACCGACGAGCTGCCACGGATCGTCGCCGACGTCGGTCGCGGGCGGCAGGCCCGCCGCCGCGCGCGCGGTCGCCACCATCGCGGCATAGCGTGCCACCGGACCGGTTCCAGCGCTCCACAATGTCTGCATCGCGGCATAGCGGTCGGCGCCGTTCGCGGCGCGGAAGGCGCTGCGCAGCCGGTCGGTCTGCTCTTCCAGCGCTTCCGAAGGCTCCTCTTCGCCCGCCGCGGCGCTGAGCAGCGAGACATAGGCGTCGCTCGACAGCACGCCGCGCGCCGCCGCATAGGGCGCGGCAGCGATGCGGTCGGGCATTTCGGTCATCGGGGCGAGTACCGTCCAGCCGCGCATCTGGGGCGGCGCCGACGCGCGCAGCGGGTCGGGGATGGGCACCGCGGTCGCGGTCGCCATGCCGAAGCGCCAGCTCGTCAGCCGGTCGACCTTGTCCCATTCGATCGTCGTCGAGCGGCGTCCGGCGCCGGTCGCGCCGAGCACGCGTTCGGCCAGCAATATGTCGAAATTGGCGATCTTGCCGCTCGACCGCACCCGCCCGATCGCCCAGCCCGCCGGCCCGGCCTCGCCCGACAACCCGGCGCAGATCGCCGCGGCGAGCCGCCACGCCTGCTCGTCGCCGTGCGCGAGGCCGGCGGGGACATAGGCGCACAGGCCCGCGGGGTCGGCATTGGCGAGATAGGTCTGCTGCGCGACCGCGACCAGCCGCTGGGTCGCGCGGTCGTAATCGACCGACTGGACGATCCGCCGCGCGGTCGTCGATTCGCCCATCCGCAGCAACAGCGCGGCGCGCTCCGCCGCCAGGTCGGCGCCGTTGATCGTTTCCGGCGTGTCGATCGCCGAGGCAAGCGCGCGGCGCAGCAATATCTGCCCCCAGCGCGACGCGAGCGTGCCGCTGGTCGCGCGCATGATCGCGGCGGCATATTGGCCGCGCACCCCGAAGGCGTCGGGCGCGAGGCCGCCGGTTTCGGGCGTCAGCGGGCCGATGCGGGTGAGCAGCCGCCGCGCGCCGGGTGGCAGGTCGTATTTCAGCCCGCCGCTCGTCGCCTCCTCCTCGGTCCCATCCTCCGTCGCGGCGTCGCCCGGTTCGGCCGCGGCGATCGTCGGAGCGACCGGCGGCGGGGTCACGGCGGTGCCGGTGGGCGGCGCCGGGCGGGCGGACGGGGTCGGTGCGGGGCTCGTCGAGGGCGTCGGTGTCGGCCGGGGCGCCGGGGTTTCGGCGGGGCTGCCGAATCCCTCCGGCAGCAGCGATTCCTGCGCGATCGCGGGCAGCACCAGCGCCGCGGCGAGCGCGGTGCCCGACAGGCCGAGGGTCAGGGCAAGCAGCTTGCGCGTCATCGGGCCATGCTTTCGGCCAGTTTGTCGGTCACGTCCACCTCAATCATCCGCGGTTCGATCGGCCGGCCGAGGACCAGCAGCAGCAGTGCGAAGGCCGCGAGCAGCAGGGCCGATATGGCCAGTCGCCCGATCCAGCGGCTTTTTCCCGATCCGTCCTTCGCACGCAATAGTCCATGCCCATCCTTGCCGGCGGCGACGCAAAACGGCAACACCGCGCCGCGCGAGCGGTAAAATGATTGTCCCACGCGGCGCGGGCGGTATAGCCGCGCGCGGCATGACGCGAAACCCGAAAAGCCCGGCACCGGCCGTTCCCCCCGCGATCCGCGAGCGTTCGATCGTGCTCGTCGGGCTGATGGGGTCGGGCAAGTCGACGATCGGCCGACGGCTCGCCGACCGGCTGAAGATGCGCTTCGCCGATGCCGACGACGAGATAGAGCGCGCGGCGGGCATGACGATCTCCGACATTTTCGCGCGCTTCGGCGAGGCGCATTTCCGCGACGGCGAACGGCGCGTGATCGCGCGGCTGCTCGCCGGCCGGCCGCTGGTGCTGGCAACCGGCGGCGGCGCCTTCATCAACGAAGAGACGCGCGCGCTGATCCTGAAGGACAGCCTGTGCATCTGGCTCGACGCCGACATCCCGACTTTGGTCGAGCGCGTCGCGCGGCGTAGCCACCGCCCGCTGCTGAAGGACCGCGATCCCGGCGAGGTGCTGCGCGAACTGGCGGCGGTCCGCAACCCCATCTATGCCGAGGCGCATCTGCGCGTCAGTTCGGCGAGCAAGCCGCACGAGCATACGGTGCGCGCGATATTGGAGGCCCTATCGCAATGGACAAGCTGACGGTCGAACTGGGTGCGCGCAGCTATCCGATCCTGATCGGCGACGGGCTGCTCGCCGACATCGGCGCGCACGTCGCACCGCTGCTGAAACGTCCGCGCACGATGATCGTCACCGACAGCCATGTCGCCGATTCCTATCTGGCGCGCGTCGGCGCGTCGCTGGGCGCCGAAGGCATCTCCTTCTCCTCCTTCGTGCTGCCCGCGGGCGAGGGCACCAAGAGCTGGGACGGCCTTGCGCGCCTTACCGAATGGCTGATCGGCGAAGGCATCGAACGCAGCGATCATGTGATCGCGCTCGGCGGCGGGGTGATCGGCGACCTCGTCGGTTTCGCGTGCAGCATCGTCAAGCGCGGCTGCGCCTTCATCCAGGCGCCGACGACCCTGCTGGCGCAGGTCGACAGCAGCGTCGGCGGCAAGACCGCGATCAACGTCGCCGCGGGCAAGAATCTGATCGGCGCCTTCCACCAGCCGGCGCTGGTGGTGATCGACCCGACGACGCTGGCGACGCTGCCGCCGCGCGAGCTGGGCGCGGGCTATGCCGAGGTGGTCAAATATGGGCTGATCGACGACGCCGGTTTCTTCGCCTGGTGCGAAGCGAACGGCGCGGCGCTGCTCGCGGGCGACAGCGAGGCGCGGCACCGGGCGATCGCGCACAGTGTCGCCGCCAAGGCGCGCATCGTCGCCGCCGACGAGCGCGAGACGCAGGATGTGCGCGCGCTGCTCAACCTCGGCCACAGCTTCGGCCATGCGCTCGAGGCCGAAACCGGCTATTCGGACCGGCTGCTCCACGGCGAGGCGGTCGCGGCGGGGATGGTGCTCGCGCATCAATTCTCTGCCGCCCACGGCCTCTGCTCCGCCGCCGACGCGGCACGGGTGCGCGACCATCTCGCCGGCGTCGGCCTGCCGCACAGCCTGACGAGTGCGGGGGTCAACAGCGGCGGTGCGGCGCTCGCGGCGCATATGGCGCACGACAAGAAAGTGCGCGGCGGCAAGCTGCCGCTGATTCTGACGCGCGGCATCGGGCAAAGCTTCGTGACCGACGCCTACGGGCTCGACGCGGTGGCGGCCTTTCTGGACGGGCAGCAGGCTACCTAAAACACTCGTCATTGCGAGGTTATTGAAGTCACGCCGCCGCGCCGCTTTCCTCTTCTTCGCGTGCGCGTTTCGCCGCCGCCCGCCGCTCGCGCAGCGCTTCGAGGACGCTCGCCGCCTGGCGGCCGCCGCCCGCGACGAAGCGATAATCACGCCCGGCGCCGAGGTCGCCTTCGCTCATCTGCATGCCCAACCGCTCGGCGTCGAGCTGGCGCAGCGCCGCCTCCACATCCTCCATCTCGCGCGGGTCGACGCCGAGCCGGCCGAGCGCCATCAGCCCGAGCGCGATCGAGCTTTCGAACAGCTCGCGCACCGCCCCGGAAACCCCCGCGCCGTCGATCGCCATCAACT
Organism: Sphingopyxis sp. SCN 67-31; assembly: GCF_001725095.1. Lineage (NCBI taxonomy): Bacteria > Pseudomonadati > Pseudomonadota > Alphaproteobacteria > Sphingomonadales > Sphingopyxidaceae > Sphingopyxis > Sphingopyxis sp. SCN 67-31. The sequence goes on from NZ_MEFH01000083.1 coordinate 9,661, forward strand.
GGCGGCGGTCGAACACACGGGTCAGCACCTGCGCCTGCGGAAAGGCCTCGACGATCGGCGCCAGCGTCGCGGCATCGACGGACGGGTCGTCGATGCAATAGATGATCAGCCGCGCCTCCTCCGCCCCCGCGCGGCGCAGCAGGTCGAGCCGCAGCCCGTCGCCGAAATAGACCTTGGTGTCGAAGCGTCCCGACAGCTCGATCTGGCTCGGCTTCCTGTCGATCAGCGTCACCGAGCAGTCGACCGCGTGCAGCATCTGCGCGACGATCTGTCCGAAGCGGCCATAGCCGATGACCAGCGCCGAACCGCGCGGCGCGGCCTCGGGCCCGTCATAACCGGCCTCTTCGCCCCCCGGCGCCAGTTCGAGGTTCCGCGCGAACAGCATCAGGAAGGGCGTCGTCACCATCGACAGCGTGACGACGGCGCTGAACAGGCTGGCCGCCTGCGGCGCGATGAGCATCGCATCGGCCGCCTGCGTGAAGAGCAGGAAACCGAACTCGCCGCCCTGGCTGAGCAGCAGCGCGAGGCCGAAGGCGACCTGCCACGACTTGCCGGCCGCGCGCACCAGCAGCGTCAGCACCACCACCTTGACGATCACCAGCCCCGCCGCCAGCCCGACGACGCGCAGCGGATCGGCGAGCACGACGTTGACGTCGAGCACCATGCCCACCGCGAGGAAGAAGAGGCCGAGCAGGATCAGGCGGAACGGCTCGACATCGGCCTCGATCTCGTGCCGATAGGGCGAATCGGCGAGCATCACGCCCGCGACGAAGGCACCGAGCGCGGTCGAGACGTGCAGGCTGTGCATCAGCGCCGCGCTCGCCAGCACGACGAGCAGGCCGACGACCACGAACAGTTCGCGCTCGCCATAGCGGCCGACGAGACGCAGCAGCGGATTGACGACGAAGCGCCCCGCGAGCACCAGCCCGACGATCGCGAGCACCGTATAGAGCGCCAGCACCCCGCCCGGCGGCGCCGCGGGGTTGGCGGGCGCGCGCGACAGGGCGGCGACGATGGTGATCATCGGCACGATCGCGAGGTCCTGGAACAACAGGATCGAAAAGGCCTTTTCGCCGAAGGGCGAGTTGATCCGCCCCGAACTCTTGAGGCTGGGCAGCACCTGCGCGGTTGACGAGAGCGCGAGCGGCAGGCCGAGCGCCAGCGCCGCCTGCCAGCTGAAGCCCTGCGTGAGCAGGATCAGTCCGGTGAGCACCAGCCCCGTCACCACCACCTGCGCGAGGCCGAGCCCGAAGATCGCCTTGCGAAGCTGCCACAGCCGCCGCGGATGCAGTTCGAGCCCGACGAGGAAGAGCAGGAAGGCGATGCCGATCTCCGCGAACGCGAGCTTCGATTCGCCGCCGCCGACAAGCCCCAGCCCATAAGGGCCGACGAGTGCCCCGGCGACCAGATAGCCAAGCACCGCGCCGAGCCCTAGGCGGCGGAACAGCATCACGAACAGCGTCGCGACGCCGAGCAGGATCGCGCCTTCGAACAGCAAGGTGTCGGTCGGCGTTTCGGATACCCGCTCGGTCACCGCCGCGCCCGCCGAGAGGAGCGGCAGCATCATCCCGCGACGTCGGCGCCCGCGAGCGCCGCGACCGCGGCATCGAAGGGCAGCAGGATCGCGCCGTGCCGCGCCGGATAGTCGCGCGCCGGCGCGAGCAGGTCGAACCCCGGCCAGTCGGGCGCCGCACCCTCGCCCGCGAACCAGCCGGCGATCGCATCGCGCGCGGCGCGCAGGTCGGCAAGGCTGCGCCCCGGCGCATGGCGCGCAAGCAGCGCCGCCGATGCCTGCCCCAGCGCGCATGCCTCGACATGCAGGCCGACCGCGCGCACCGTCCCGGCGGCGTCGGAATCGACATCGACGATGATCCGGCTGCCGCACAGCGGCGCGCGCAGCGAGGCGCGCTGCCCGGCATCCAGCAGCGGATAGTCGGCGTTGGCGACGGCCAGCGCCAATATGTCGCGATTGTAGAGCGGCGCGCTCATCGCGCCCGATCCGCCCCGCCCTGCGCCGCGACATCCTGTTCCGCCGCGTCGGGCACCGCCGCCGCGCGCGCGTCGGCGCGGCGGTCGGCAATGACCTTGCTCAGCGCCGCGCTCGTCGCGCTCAGCGCGGGATAGGTGCGGCTTTCGGTCATCCAGCCCGGACGTGCCGCGTTGCCGTAACCGACATCGTAGAGCAATGTCGCCGCCATGAAGAGCAATGTCGCGAGCAAAAGCCCCTTCACCGCGCCGAACCCCGCGCCGAGCCCGCGGTCGAAACCGCCGACCAGCGAGGCGCGGCTGCGCTGCCCCATCGCGCGCGATCCCCATTTCGTCACCGCGAACACGCCGCCGAACAACAGCACGAAGGACAGCATCGCCGCGCCGCCGGGGGCGCCGATATAGGCGCCCAGCAGGCCGGTCAGCGTCGCATGGAAGAAGCGCACCGCCAGGAAGGCGAGCACCCAGGCGAGGAGCGACGTCACCTCCTGCACCAGCCCGCGCGAAAAGCCGAGCACCGCCCCGCCGCCGACGAGCGTCAGCACGATGATGTCGAGGGCCGTCAGATTCGCCATCGGACCGCAATCCAAAAATCACGCATGAAATACAACCGTTCGTGCTGAGCTTGTCGAAGCACCGTCCTTTTTCTCCTTCCCGGCGGAAAGAACAGCCCTTCGACAAGCTCAGGGCGAACGGAATAGCTTGATGTCCGTCGATCTAGGCACGCCCGAGCATCAGGTCAACGAGTTCGCCGAGCCGGCCGAAGCCGGTGACGCCGATCCCCTTCACACCCTTCATCCCCTTTGGCCCCCAGCCGCTTGAAAAGCCGAGCTTCGCCGCCTCGCGCAGGCGCAGCGCGTCGTGCGCGACCGGGCGCACCTCGCCCGACAGCGACAGTTCGCCGAAGACGATCGCATCGGCGGGCACCGGCCGCTCGCTGAACGCCGAGATCAGCGCCGCCGCCACCGCGAGGTCGGCCGCCGGATCGGTGAGGCGATAGCCGCCCGCGATGTTCAGATAGACCTCCGCGGCGCCCATCTGGAGCCCGCAGCGCGCCTCGAGCACCGCGAGCACCATCGCGAGCCGCCCGCTGTCCCAGCCGACGACGGCGCGGCGCGGCGTCGCGCCGCTCGCAAGGCGGACGGTCAGCGCCTGTACCTCGACCAGCACCGGCCGCGTGCCCTCCAGCGCGGGGAATACCACCGACCCCGGCACGTCGCGGCTGCGGTCGGTCAGGAACAGGCTCGACGGGTTGGCGACCTCGCCCAGCCCCTCCTCGCCCATCGCGAACACCCCGATCTCGTCGGTGCCGCCAAAGCGGTTCTTGACCGCGCGCAGGATGCGATACTGGTGGCTGCGCTCGCCCTCGAACGCCAGCACGGTGTCGACCATATGTTCGAGCACGCGCGGCCCCGCGATCGTCCCGTCCTTCGTCACATGGCCGACGAGCACGATCGCCGCGCCGCTGTCCTTGGCATAGCGGATCAGCTCCTGCGCGCTCGCGCGCACCTGGCTGACGGTACCCGGCGCGCTGTCGATCAGGTCGCTGTGCATCGTCTGGATCGAATCGATGACGACGAAATCGGCGCTGCGGCCTTCCAGCGTGGCGAGGATGTCGCGCACCGAAGTCGCGCTGGCGAGCGCCACCGGCGCGTCGCCGAGCCCCAGCCGCTGCGCGCGCAGCCGCACCTGCGCCGCCGCTTCCTCGCCGCTGATATAGACGACCGATTTGCCCGCCCTGGCGATCCGGCCCGCGGCCTGAAGCAGCAAGGTCGATTTGCCGATCCCCGGATCGCCGCCGATCAGCGTCGCCGACCCGGCGACGAAGCCGCCGCCGAGCGCGCGGTCGAACTCGGCGATGCCGCACAGCATCCGCTCGGGCATCGCGCTCTGTTCGTCGAGCGTTTCGAGCGCGAGCGTGCGGCCGCCCTTCGACAGGTCGTGCTTCGCGGAAAAGACGGTTTCGGCCGCTTCCTCGACCAGTGTGTTCCACTCGCCGCAATCGGCGCACTGGCCCTGCCAGCGATAACTGACGGCGCCGCAATTCTGGCAGACATATTGGCGTTTCGCTTTGGCCATGAAGGTCGCTTAGCGGGAACAAAAATGGAACGCCAGCAATTTCCCACCATCGTCATTGCGAGCGAAGCGAAGCAATCCAGAGCATGCGTAAGCCGTCCTGGATTGCTTCGCTTCGCTCGCAATGACGAGGAAAGGGTTCTAGGGGATCGGAAAACCCGAATCACCATCCAGCAGGATCATCCGAGCCATGAAATTTTTCGCCGACACCGCCGAAATCGACGCCATCCAGGAACTCGCCGCAACCGGCCTGCTCGACGGCGTCACGACCAACCCGTCGCTGATCGCCAAGTCGGGCCGCGACTTCAAGGAGGTGACGAAGGAAATCTGCGCCCTCGTCGACGGCCCCGTGTCGGCCGAGGTGGTCGCGCTCGACCATGAAACGATGATGAAGGAGGCCGAAATCCTCCGCAAGATCGCCGACAATGTCTGCATCAAGGTGCCGCTGACCATCGACGGGCTCAAGACCTGCAAGGCGCTGACCGGCGACGGGACGATGGTCAACGTCACGCTCTGCTTCTCGGCGACGCAGGCGCTGCTCGCGGCAAAGGCGGGGGCGACCTTCGTCTCGCCTTTCGTCGGTCGCCACGACGACAATGGCTTCGACGGCATGCAATTGATCGCCGACATCCGGCTGATCTACGACAATTACGCCTTCGACACCGAAATTCTCGTCGCCAGCGTGCGCCACGGCATCCATGTGCTCGAAGCCGCGAAGATCGGCGCCGACGTGATGACCGCGCCGCCGTCGGTCATCAAGGGACTGTTCAAGCATGTCCTGACCGAAAAGGGCATCGAAGGGTTTCTGGCGGACTGGGCCAAGACCGGGCAGTCGATCTGACGCGACACGGACGACGCCAGTCCTCAATTCGTCATGCTGAACTCGTTTCAGCATCCATGGCCCGAATCTCCGTCGAACGCCGCGCTACGGGAGAGGGCCGGCCATGGACCCTGAAACAAGTTCAGGGTGACGAAAAGGATGTGGCGTGCAGCCCCGCCTTCGGGTGCGCACGCCTGTTGGGGCACGCCCGTCCTTTCCAGTTGACGTAAACGTCAACTCGCGCCGATACTCGCCCGAAAGGGAGAGATTCGCATGACCGACACCGCCGCCCCCGCCGTCCTGACGACACGCAACGGCCATATATTGATCGTCACGATCAACCGGCCCGAGGCGCGCAACGCCGTCAACGCGGCGGTCCACGTCGGCATCGGCACCGCGCTCGACGAAGCGGAAAGCGACCCCGAAATCCGCGTCGTCATCATCACCGGCGCGGGCGACAAGGCGTTCTGCGCGGGCGCCGATCTCGTCGCCCTGTCGCGCGGCGGCGCGCTGGCGCCCGAGGACAAGGCGCAGCAGGCATGGGGCTTCGGCGGCTTTGCCGCGCACCCGATCTCGAAACCGGTGATCGGCGCGGTCAATGGCTTCGCCTTCGGCGGCGGCTGCGAGCTCGCGCTGATGTGTGACCTGATCGTTGCCGCCGAAAATGCGCAGTTCGGCCTGCCCGAGGTCAAGGTCGGGCTGTTCGCGGCGGCGGGCGGCGCCTTCCGGATCGTCAAGCAGCTGCCGCCGAAGCTGGCGATGGAACATCTGCTCACCGGCGATCCCTTCGATGCCGCGACCGCGCTGCGCCATGGTTTCGCCAATCGCGTCGTGCCGCTCGCCGACCTGATGCCGACCGCGATCGCGCTCGCCGAGAAGATCGCGGGCAACGCCCCCTTGTCGGTGCAGGCGTCGAAGCGCGTCGCGCTCCGGATGCAGGACGGGGCGATCGCCGGCGACGATGCGCATTGGGCCGACAACAGCCGCGAACGCAAGCTGCTGATGGCGAGCGAGGACGCGCGCGAAGGCCCGCGCGCTTTTGCCGAGAAGCGCAAGCCGGTGTGGAAGGCACGCTGAGATGAGCATGACCGATCCCGAACGCATTCCCGTCATCATCGGCGTCGGGCAGGTTAACGACCGCCCCGACGATCCCGACCGGGGGCTCGACTCGCTCGGCCTGATGGTCGAGGCACTGAAGGTCGCGGCGCAGGACGCCGGCGTCCCGCTCGCCGACATCGACAGCCTCGCGATCGTCGACCAGATCAGCTTCCATCATCTCGGCAAGCTGTGCGAACCGCTCGCGGCGGCGATCGGCGCCAATCCCGCGATCAACTACCAGTCGGCGGCGCCGCATGGCGACACGCCGATCCGCCTGCTCAACGAGGCCGCGAACCGCATCGGCGCGGGCGAGGTCAAGCTGGCGGCCGTCGTCGGCGGCGAGGCGCTGCGCACCGCCGCGGGCCGCGCCGCCAAGGCGGCGAGCGGCGAGGACAAGAGCTATAATGCCGTGCGCAAGGTGGCGACGCGGCGCGAGCCCAACTACGCCCAGAGGCACGGCCTGTCGGCGCCGGTCGACGTCTATCCGCTCTATGAAAATGCGACGCGCGCGGCGTGGGGCGAAAGCCTCGAGGACGCGCAGTTCGAAAGCGCCGAAATCTGGTCGCGCTTTTCCGAGGTCGCGGCGGAAAACCCCGGCGCGTGGATAAGAAAGCCCGCCTCGCCCGCCGACATCCTCGACGTGAACGAACGCAACCGCCCGATCGCCTTTCCCTATTCGAAGCTGATGGTCGCCAATTCGTCGGTGAACCAGGGCGCGGGCTTCCTCGTCGCCAGCCTTGCCGAGGCACGGCGGCGCGGCATCGCCGAGGACCGGCTGATCTATGTCGGCATGGGCGCGGCCGCGAAGGAACCCGCGAGCATTCTGGCGCGCGACCGCTACGACCATAGCGTCAGCATGGAGACGTCGATCGCCCGCACGCTCGACCTGAACGGTATGACGGTCGAGGATTTCGACTGCGTCGAACTCTACAGCTGTTTCCCCTGCGTGCCGAAGATGGCGCGGCGCGTCCTCGGCTGGCCATGGGACCGGCCCGCAAGCGTGTTCGGCGGCCTGACCTTCGGCGGCGGCCCGATCGCCAATTACATGAGCCACGCGGTCGTCTCGATGGTCGACAAGCTGCGCCGCGAAGGCCGCTATGGCTTCCTGTTCGCCAATGGCGGTTTCGCGACCGACAATCATTGCATCGTGCTGGGCAACCGGCCGATCGCCGCGGCACGCTTTCCGCAGGATTTCGACTATCAGGCCGAAGCCGAGGAAAAGCGCGGCCCCGTTCCCGAACTGGTCGAGGATTATGCGGGGCCGGCGACGATCGAGAGCTACACGGTCTTCTACGGGCGCGACGGCGCGCCCAGGGCGGGCGTCGTCGTCGCGCGCACGCCCGAAGGGCAGCGCACGCTCGCGCATGTCGACGTGCGCGACGCGGCGATGCTGGCGTTCCTGACCGACGGCACGCACGAACCGGTGGGCACCGAAGGGCGGATCGTGGCGCTGGACGAGGGATTCGGCTGGTGGGCGAACTGATCCTCTCCCCTCCCGCTTGCGGGAGGGGTCGGGGGTGGACCAGCGGTGTTGCATTCGCCCACCCCGCTGCGGCTAGCGAACGAGTTCGCAAGCCTCGCTGCCCCTCCCGCAAGCGGGAGGGGAACTAGATCTCGAACGACACCCCCTGCGCAAGCGGCAGCGCGTCCGAATAATTCACCGTGTTCGTCGCGCGGCGCATATAGGCCTTCCAGCTGTCCGACCCGCTCTCGCGGCCGCCGCCCGTCTCTTTCTCGCCGCCGAAGGCGCCGCCGATCTCGGCCCCGCTCGTCCCCAGATTGACGTTGGCGATGCCGCAGTCGCTCGCGGCGAGGAAGCGCTCGGCCTCGGTCAGGTCGCGTGTGAAGATCGCCGACGACAGCCCCGCGGCGACGGCGTTGTGCAGCCGGATCGCCGCGTCCAGATCGTCGTAGCGCATCACGTAGAGGATCGGTGCGAAAGTCTCCTCCAGCACCGGCCCGACCTGCCCCGGCATCTCGACCAGCGCCGGACGGACATAATAGCTCGCGCCCTCGCCGACGCGCGTCCCGCCATGGACGACGCCGCCCGCATCGCGCGCGGCGGCCAGCGCCGCCTGCATCGCCTCGAACGCGGCCCGGTCGATCAGCGGCCCGACGAGCACGTCGCCTTCCAGCGGGTTGCCGACCGCGACGCTCGCATAGGCGGCTTTCAACCGCGCGACGAAGGCGTCATGGATGCTGTCGTGGACGAACAGCCGCCGCGTCGTCGTGCAGCGCTGCCCCGCCGTGCCCATCGCCCCGAACGCCACCCCGCGCAGCGCGAGGTCGAGGTCGGCCGACGGCGCGACGATCACGCCGTTGTTGCCGCCGAGTTCGAGGATCGCGCGCGCGAAGCGCCCGGCCAGCCGCGGCGCGACCGCGCGGCCCATCCGCGTCGAGCCGGTCGCCGAAACGAGCGCGACGCGGGCGTCGTCGACCAGCGCCTCGCCCGCCTCGCGCCCGCCGATCAGAAGCTGCGACAGCCCCGCGGGCGCTTCGCCGAAACGCGCCAGCGCGCGCTCGAAGATCGCCTGCGTCGCCAGCGCGGTGAGCGGCGTCTTTTCGGACGGCTTCCACACCACGCTGTTGCCGCACACCAGCGCCAGCGCGGCGTTCCACGCCCATACCGCGACCGGGAAATTGAAGGCCGAGATCACGCCGACGACGCCGAGCGGGTGCCAGACCTCCATCATCCGGTGCCCCGGGCGCTCGGTCGCGATGGTGAGGCCATAGAGCTGCCGCGACAGCCCGACCGCGAAGTCGCAGATGTCGATCATCTCCTGCACCTCGCCCGCGCCCTCCGACGGAATCTTGCCCGCCTCGATCGTCACCAGCCGAGCGAGGCTATCCTTCGCGGCGCGCAATTCCTCGCCGAACAGCCGCACCAGCTCGCCGCGCCGCGGCGCCGGGACCCGGCTCCACGCGCGGAATGCCGCGGTCGCCCTGTCCAGCGCCGCATCGATGTCGGCCGCGCCGGAAACGCGCACCATCGCGACCTGCTCGCCGGTCAGCGGCGACAGCGACGGCATCGAACCGTCGGACCATGCGGCACGGTCGACACCCAATGCGTCGAGCAAGCGTCCAGTTTCTTCCGTGATCCCGGCCAACGTCCATCCTTTCAGCCTTTCGCCTTCCATCCCAATACCCCTCTCTCCGTTCGTGTCGAGCGAAGTCGAGACACCCCGAAGGCGAATGCAAGCGATAGGCATCTCGACTTCGCTCGATGCGAACGGATAAGGAAGGAAAAAGGATTCGCGGCCGAACGCCCCGGCAACGGGCAGGCCCAAAGATCGGGAGAATCAAGGATGTCCGAACTGCCCCCTTCCGAGCCCTTCGTCCCGGTCCCGCCCGCGGCAGCGGCGAACACGCACACCAGCGCCGCCGATTACGAGCGGCTCTATGCCGAAAGCATCGCCGATCCCGATGCCTTCTGGGCGAAGGAGGCCGAACGGCTCGACTGGTTCACCCCGCCCACGAAGATCGCCAACTGGTCGTTCGATCCCGTCAGCATCAAATGGTATGAGGACGGCGTCCTCAACCTCTGCCACAATGCGCTCGACCGCCATGTCGCGGCGGGCCGCGGCGACCGGACCGCGATCATCTTCGAACCCGACGCCCCCGACGGCGAGGCGCGGACGATCAGCTATGCGGCGCTGCTCGCCGACGTCGTCCGCATGGCGAACACGCTGAAGAAGCTGGGCGTCCGCAAGGGCGACCGCGTCACCATCTATATGCCGATGATCCCCGAAGGCGCGGTGGCGATGCTCGCCTGCGCGCGGATCGGCGCAATCCACAGCGTCATCTTCGGCGGCTTCTCGCCCGAGGCGATCCACGGCCGCATCGAGGATTGCGGCAGCGACTGGGTGATCTGCGCCGACGAGGGGCTGCGCGGCGGCCGCACCATTCCGCTGAAGGCCAATGTCGACAAGGCGCTCGAACGCGTCGCGGTGAAGGGCGTGCTCGTCATCGCGCACACCGGCGGCGACATCGCGATGAAGGAAGGCCGCGACCATTGGTACGACGCGCTGTCGGCCGACGTCGGCGCCGAATGCCCCTGCGAGCCGATGGGGGCGGAGGACCCGCTGTTCATCCTCTATACCTCGGGCTCGACCGGCAAGCCCAAGGGCGTGCTTCACACCACCGGCGGCTATTCGGTGTGGATCGCATCGACCTTCTGGTACGGCTTCGACTATCGCCCCGGCGAGATCTTCTGGTGCACCGCCGACATCGGCTGGGTCACCGGGCACAGCTATGTCGTCTACGGCCCGCTGCAGAACGGCGCGACAACGCTGATGTTCGAGGGCGTTCCCAATTATCCCGACCACGACCGCTTCTGGCAGGTCGTCGACAAGCACAAGGTCGACATCCTCTATACCGCGCCGACCGCGATTCGCGCGCTGATGCGCGAAGGCGACGATTATGTGACGCGCCACGACCTGTCGTCGCTGCGCCTGCTGGGCAGCGTCGGCGAGCCGATCAACCCCGAGGCGTGGCGCTGGTATCACGACGTCGTCGGCAAGGGCCGCGTGCCGGTGGTCGACACCTGGTGGCAGACCGAGACCGGCGGCACGATGATCACCACCCTGCCCGGCGCGCATCCGATGCAGCCGGGAAGCGCGGGGCGCCCCTTCTTCGGCGTCCGCCCGCAACTCGTCGATGCCGACGGCAACGTCCTCGCCGACGAACATGATGGCGGGGTCGCCGAGGGCAATCTGTGCATCACGCACAGCTGGCCGGGGCAGATGCGCACCGTCTATGGCGATCACGAGCGCTTCGTTCAGACCTATTTCTCGACCTACAAGGGCAAATATTTCACCGGCGACGGCTGCCGCCGCGACGCCGAAGGCTATTGGCGGATCACCGGCCGCGTCGACGACGTCATCAACGTGTCGGGACACCGCATGGGCACCGCCGAGGTCGAAAGCGCGCTGGTGCTGCACGAACTGGTGGCGGAGGCGGCGGTCGTCGGCTTCCCGCACGACATCAAGGGCCAGGGCATCTACGCCTATGTCACGCTGAACGCGGGCATCGAGCCGACCGACGAGATCGTCGCCATGCTGAAGCAGCAGGTGCGCACCGAGATCGGCCCGATCGCGACCCCCGACCATATCCACCTGACCCCGGCGCTGCCCAAGACGCGCTCGGGCAAGATCATGCGGCGCATCCTGCGCAAGATCGCGGAGAACGACTTCGGGTCACTCGGCGACACTTCGACCCTCGCCGACCCGAGCCTGGTCGATGGGCTGATCGAGGAGCGGCGGAACCGGTAGCTTCGCCGCCCCCGGGCAAAAGCTGGCGCGGCGCCAAACGTCAGAAATGCTGGCCGTCAGAAATGCCGGTGGTCAGAAATGAAAGTCCGGCAGCGTGTCGAGCGCGTGCCCCAACGCCGCGGCCCAACCGTCGGACACGCTCTGGTAATAGGGATCGCCGCGTTCGAAGCGACGTTCGCGCACGGTGGTGAAGTCGTCGCGCGCATGGACCTTCAGGTCGATCGGCAGGTCGACCCCGGCGTTGGCGCGGATCGTCGAATCGAACGAGACGCACAGCAGTTTCACCGCATCCTCGAACGCCATGGCGGGGTGATAGGAGCGGACGATCATCGGGCGGCCGTATTTGGTCTCGCCAATCTGGAAGAAGGGATTGTCCTCGCCCGATTCGATGAAATTGCCCTCGGGATAGATCAGGAACAGCCGCGGCTCGCCGCCGCGGATCTGCCCCCCGACGATCAGCGAGGCGCGAAAGATCGATTCGGCGTTCTGGCCCTCCGCGCCATAGCGCATCACAATGCCGCGCAGCGTCTCGCCGATGATCGTCGCGACCTCGAACATCGACGCCGCGGTGAGGATCGGCGGGTGCCGGTCGCCGGGCGCCTTGAGCCGCTCGTCGAGCAGGCTGACGACCCCCTGCGTCGTCGCCAGATTGCCCGCCGACATCAGCGTGATCACGCGCTCGCCGGGAACGTGCCAGCTCCGCATCTTGCGGACCTGCGAGATGTCGTCGACACCCGCGTTGGTGCGGGTGTCCGACATGAACACCAGTCCCTTGTTCAGGCGCATGCCGACGCAATAGGTCATCGCCCGAGGTTCGCCCGGTCCGCCGCCGCCGTCAAGGGCAGCGGCGCGCGCGGCCTCAAAGCGCCCCGTGGCAATGCTTGTATTTGCGGCCCGACCCGCAGGGACAGGGCGCGTTGCGGCTGATCTCCATCGCCGCATAGGGATTCTCGCCTTCCGGCAGGTCGGGACGCGGCGCCGCCATCGGGGGCAGCGTGTCGGCGATCACGCCGAGCGATCCGCCGTCGATGTCGGCGCTGTTGTCCTCGCCGGTGAAGGGGTCGATGTGGGTGGTCAGGAAGTCGGGGAGATCGGGCAGCGGCAGCGGCTCGGGCTCCTGGAACTGGAAGTCGATCCGCGCGACGGTGCGCGTCACATCCTCGCGGATGTTCTGGAGCATGCGCTCGAACAGCGCGAAGGCTTCCTGCTTATATTCGTTGATCGGCTGCTTCTGCGCATAGGCGCGCAGGAAGACGACCTGGCGCAGCGCGTCGAGCGTCGACAGATGCTCCTTCCAATGATGGTCGAGTGTCTGGAGCAGGATCGACTTCTCGATCCCGCGCCACGTTTCGGGGTCGACCTGCGCCGCCTTCGCGGCGGCGGCGTCCTCGGCCATCTTCTGGATGCGCTCCTCGAAGATTTCGGGATCGACCTCGTCCTCTTCCATCCACGCTTCGAGCGGCGGCGTCAGTTCGAGCACGTCGGCGATGCGCGCCTTCATCTGCGCGATGTCCCACTGCTCGGGATAGCTGCCGGGCGGGCAGGCGTCGGCGACGATCGAATTGACCGTTTCGGCGCGCATCGCGTCCATCGCGTCGTCGACCGTGTCGCTGTCGATGATCTCGCCGCGCTGGTCGTAGATGACCTTGCGCTGGTCGTTCATGACGTTGTCATATTCGACGACCTGCTTGCGGATGTCGTAGTTGCGCGCCTCGACCTTCTTCTGCGCGGTCTCGATCGCCTTCGACAGCCATTTCGACCCAATCGCCTCGCCGTCCTCCAGATTCTTGTTCATCATCTTGGCGAACAGCGTGTCGGGGCCGAAGATGCGCAGCAGGTCGTCGTCGAGGCACAGGTAGAATTTCGACAGGCCGGGGTCGCCCTGGCGTCCCGAGCGGCCGCGCAGCTGGTTGTCGATGCGGCGGCTTTCATGGCGTTCGGTGCCGAGCACGAACAGCCCGCCCGCCGCCTTCACCGCCTCGCGTTCGGCGGCGACCTCCTCGCGGATGCGCGCTTCGGCCGCCTCACGCTCGGGCCCCGCAGGCATGTCGCCCACTTCGTTCTCGATGCGCGATTCCTCGTTGCCGCCCAGCTTGATGTCGGTGCCGCGGCCCGCCATGTTGGTCGCGATGGTGACGGCGCCCAGCCGCCCCGCCTGCGCGACGATATTGGCCTCGCTCTCGTGGAAGCGCGCGTTGAGCACGCTGTGCGCGACGCCCTCCTTTTCGAGGAAGGAGGAGAGCAGTTCCGACTTCTCGATCGACACCGTGCCGACCAGCACCGGCTGGCCACGCTCGTTCGCCTCGCGGATCGTACGCGCGATGGCGCCGAACTTGTCGGTGATGTTCTTGTAGAACTCGTCCTCCTCGTCGGCCCTCGCGATCGGGCGGTTGGTCGGGATGGTGACGACGTTCATCTTGTAGATTTCGAAGAATTCGGCCGCCTCGGTCGCCGCGGTGCCGGTCATGCCCGCGAGCTTCGGATACATGCGGAAATAATTCTGGAAGGTGATCGACGCGAGCGTCTGGTTCTCGGGCTCGATCTTGACCCCTTCCTTCGCCTCGACCGCCTGGTGCAAGCCATCGGACCAGCGGCGCCCGTCCATCATGCGGCCGGTGAACTCGTCGATGATGACGACCTTGTCGTCCTTGACGATATAGTCGGTGTCGCGGCGGAACATCTGGATCGCCTTCAGCGCCTGGTTGACGTGATGGACGACCTGAGTGTTCTCGATGTCATAGAGGTTGCTGCCCTGGAGCAGCCCGGCGGCCTCGAGCAGCCGCTCGACATGCTCGGTGCCGTCCTCGGTCAGGCTGATCGACTTGGTCTTCTCGTCCTTCTCGTAATCGGCTTCGACGAGCTGGTTCACCACCTCGTTGACGCGGATGTAGAGTTCCGACTTGTCGTCGGTCGGGCCCGAGATGATCAGCGGCGTGCGCGCCTCGTCGATCAGGATCGAATCGACCTCGTCTACGATGCCGAAGTTGAAGGGGCGGTGCACCATCTGCGTGCGGTCGAACTTCATGTTGTCGCGCAGATAGTCGAACCCCAGTTCGTTGTTCGTCGCATAGGTGATGTCGCAATTATAGGCTTCGCGCCGCTGCGTCTCGTTGAGGTTCGGGACGATGACGCCGGTGGTGAGGCCAAGGAAGCCATAGACCTCGGCCATCCATTCGGCGTCTCGGCGGGCCAGATAGTCGTTGACCGTGACGACGTGGACGCCCTTGCCCTCGAGCGCGTTCAGATAGACGGGCAGCGTCGCCATCAGCGTCTTGCCCTCGCCGGTCGCCATCTCGGCGATCTCGCCGCGGTGGATGACGATGCCGCCGACCATCTGCACGTCGAAATGCCGCATGCCGAGCCTGCGCCTCGCCGCTTCGCGGACAGTGGCGAAGGCTTCGGGCAGGATATCGTCGAGCGTCTCGCCGGCTTCGAGCCGGTCGCGGAATTTCTGTGTCTGCGCGCGCAGGCCGTCGTCGTCGAGCGCCTCCATCGCGGGCTCGAAGGCGTTGATCCCGGTGACGATCTTGCGAATCGAGGCGACGTAGCGGTCGTTGGACGAACCGAAAAGGCTTTTGGCGAAGCTGCCGAACATGGCGATTTCCTTGGTATATGAACTGAAAGAGGCGGCTTGTGCGCCGCCGGGCCGCTGATTGCGGCCGCTGGTCGATCGTCAGGCGCGAAGGCCCGCGAAAAAGGCTATTCGAGCGCCCGGTCGATGCGGCCGAGCAGGCCGGGAAGATGCGGCGCCGACGAGCGCGGCGCCTTGCGGCAGGCGCAGGAGGCGCGGCGGGTCGGGGTCGGGTCGACGGGACGGCGGACCTTGTCGTTATTCTCGCTCTGGCTCGCGACATCGGCGAGCAGGACGAGCGACCCCATCGTGGCGGGCGCCAGCGGCGCGGCCACGGCCCGGTCCGCACCGGCGAGGCCGGTCAGCAAGGCCAAAAGGGTCAGCAATAACCGCAAGAATCGCCCCTCTTCAGGTTGAGCGCGCACCCCTATGCGCACGCGACGCTGAACATAGGGTGAAAGCCCCGCCGCGTCTAGGGTCCTGACCCCCGGGATCGGCATTGCCGCTTGACGCGCGGGCTTCCGACGCTCCATCCCTCGCTGACAAACATGTCAGGGAGGGCGCGATGACGAGGAAGGCGATTTTCATCACCGGCGGCGGATCGGGGATCGGCCGGGCGACCGCGCGACATTTCGCCGCGCAGGGCTGGTTCGTCGGCATCGCAGACGTCAATGCGCAAGGGATCGACGAAACCGCGGCGCTGCTTCCCGACGGCGCCTCGTCGCGCCACGTCATGGACGTGCGCGACCGCGACCAGTGGCGGGCGGCGCTTGCCGATTTCGCGGCGGCGAGCGGCGGCCGGCTCGACGTATTGTTCAACAATGCCGGCATCGGAACGGGGGGCCAGTTGATCGACATGCCGCCCGAGGAGGCCGACCGGCTGATCGCGATCAACTTCGGTGGCGTCGTCAACGGCATCTACGCGGCGCTGCCGCTGCTCCGCGCGACGCCGGGGGCGACGATCCTCAACACGGGCTCCGCATCGGGCTTCTACGGCGTCGGCGGGCTCGCCATCTATTCGGCGACCAAATTCGCGGTGCGCGGCCTCACTGAGGCCCTCGATATCGAATTCGCGAAGCACGGCATCGAGGTCCGCTCGCTGATGCCGGGCTTTATCGACACCCCGCTGCTCGATCAGGTCAGCGCCGACAGCAACGAGCCCGCGCGCAATCGCCTGTCGGCGAACGGATATGAGATCGTGCCCGTCGAACGCGTCGCCGAAGCGGCGTGGGACGCGGTGCACGGCGACCGGGTGCATGTGACGGTGGGCAAGATGGCGAAGCGTCTCGCCCGCATCGCCCGCTGGTTCCCCGGCCTGATCGTCAAGCAGTCGAAGAAGGTCGACGGTCTGGGGGGATAGGCCGAGCGTGACGCGCCGTCCCTAAGGTCACGATCCTAGCCCCGCTCCACCACGCGCCACGCGAGCTCCGCGAACTCGCACAGCAGGGGCCGCGTGTCGCGCGGGTCGATGATGTCCTCGACCCCGAATTTCTCCGCGGTGCGGAACGGGCTGCGTACGCGGTTGAGCCGTTCGCGGATCGCCTCCAGATGCGCCGCCGGGTCTTCGGCCGCTTCCAGCTCGCTCTTGTAGGCGACCTCGACTCCGCCCTCGATCGGCAGGCTGCCCCAGTCGCCCGACGGCCAGGCGAAGCGGTACTGGAAGCGCTCGGCGTTCGACATCGCGCTCCCCGCGATGCCGTAGGCGCGCCGCACGACCACCGACGCGAGCGGCACCGACGCGCGGTAGATCGCGTTCATCGCCTGCACGCCATAGCGGATCGTCCCCGTCCGCTCGGCCTCGCCGCCGATCATGAAGCCCGGATTGTCGACGAGGTGGACGATCGGCAGATGGAACTGGTCGGCGAGCTTGACGAAGCGTTCCGCCTTCTCGCTCGTCTTCGCGTCCCACGATCCGCCGAGATAGGTGGGATCGCTGGCGAGCACCGCGACCGGCCAGCCGTCGAGGCGGGCAAAGGCGGTGATGACCGCCCGTCCCCAGCGCGCGCCCATTTCGAAGACGCTGCCCTTGTCGAACACGGCTTCGGCGATGCGCCGCATCGAATAGACCTGCTTCGCCTCGCGCGGCACGACCGACAGCAGCGCCTCCTCGCGCCGGCCCGCGGGGTCGCGATTCTTCGTCCGCACGGCGCGATCGTGGATCGACGACGGCAGATAGGACAGGAAGCGACGCGCGCGCGCGAACGCCTCCGCCTCGCTCGCTACCTCGTCGTCGACGACGCCGTTGCGCGTGTGCACGTCGCTGCCGCCCAGTTCCTCGCGGTCGAGCGTGTCGCCGATCGCCGCCGCGACCGCCGGCCCCGCCGCGAAAAGCTGCGACAGGCCGCGCACCATCAGGCTGTAGTGGCTCGCGACGACCCGCGCCGCGCCCAGCCCGGCCGTCGGCCCCAGCGCGAGCGCGACCACCGGCACGGTATCGAGATTGGCGATGATCTGGTCCCAGCCGGGCACATGCGGGATATAGGTATAGCCCATGTCCTCCAGCGTCTTGACCGACCCGCCGCCGCCGGTGCCGTCGATCATGCGGATCAGCGGCAGGCGATATTCGTGCGCCATCGCCTCGCACTGGATGAACTTGCGGTGCAGCGCC
>NZ_MEFH01000084.1:0-25702 GCF_001725095.1 Sphingopyxis sp. SCN 67-31
AGATCAGGGCATCGACGGCACCGCGATGCAGAGTTTCTCGTCGCTGCCGAGCGACGATCGTTGGGCGCTTGCCTTCTATACCGGGCATTTCGCCTTTTCGAACGCCGCCGTGAAGGAAGGGGAACGCCTGTGGAAAACCGATCCCGGACTTCGCCAGCGGCTTCCTGATTTGGCAGCGCTGGCCGGCATGACTCCAGAGGCTCTCGCCAAGAACATTGGAACCGAAAGGGCCGATTCGGTCATTGCCTATTTGCGCCGCCATCCTGAAGCGGTCGTTCAGCAGGCGCCGGGCTCGCTCGATGTCGCGCGCACCAAATTGTCACAGAGCCTCGCGGCCTATCGCGCGGGCAATCGCCCTGCGGCGCAGGAGTTGGCGCTGGCGGCATATCTTGACGGATTTGAGCCCCTCGAACCGATGCTGACCGCGCGCGACGCGACGCTGATGAGACGCATCGAAAGCGGCATGGGTGAACTGCGGGCTGCATTGCAACGCGGCCAATCTGCTGACCAAGTAGCGTCGCGCGTCCAAGTGCTCGATGGTCTGTTTGACGATGCGGAAGTGGCCCTGTCACCCGACGCCGCCAGTGATGCCTCGACATTTATCGGCGCTTTCACAATCATGCTGCGCGAAGGGCTTGAAGCGTTGCTTATTGTCGTCGCCATGATCGCTTTCCTGCGCAAGGCGGAGCGAAGCGATGTTCTCCCTTATGTCCATGCGGGCTGGATCGGCGCGCTCGCGGCCGGAGGTATGACCTGGGCGATCGCGACCTATGTAATCGGAATTAGCGGCGCAAGCCGCGAGCTGACTGAAGGGTTCGGCTCGCTCATCGCGGCCGTTGTTCTACTATCGGTTGGGATCTGGATGCATGGCAAAGCGCAGGCGGATCAATGGCAGCGCTACATCCGCGAAAAACTCTCGCGTGCGCTCTCTCGCCAATCTGCCTGGTTCCTGTTCGGACTCGCCTTCATCGTCGTCTATCGGGAGGTGTTCGAGACTATCTTATTCTATGCTGCGCTGTGGACGCAGGGGAATGGCGGCGTGATGGTGGCTGGAGCTGGATCGGCGGCGCTTATACTCGTGGCGGTCGCTTGGGCGATGCTTCGCTACAGCCAGACACTGCCGATCGCCAAATTTTTCACATATAGTGCTTGGTTGATGGCTGCCCTGACGGTCGTCTTAGCTGGCAAGGGGGTATCTGCCCTGCAGGAAGCCGGAATCATCAATATCGCTCCGATGGCCTCCGTCCCGCGGGTCTCCATCTTGGGTATATTTCCGACGCTCCAATCTATCGGCGCTCAGATTTTCATGCTGCTCGCCATTGGAGCGGGATTTGCAATGAACCGTCGGCGCGGGATAGCCAGATCCCGTTCGTAGTGCTTAGCGATTGCGACTAAAGTCGAGATGGAGCGGTCGTGCTGATGCTGTCCCGCTTGCCGATCGGGCAAGCCGATATGTGTTCGGTCTGGATCACCTCGTGCAATCGCATTCGGCCATATCGTCGACGTGCCAGCGGCTGCAGGTGCATTCGGCACCGGTACTGCCTGGGTCCAGCTTATAATCGTCGCAAGCATCGTGGCGACGCTCAGGATAAACGGCGACTTTCAAATCATCCAACACGTTAAAGGTGAGTTTGGTTACTCAAGAAAGGTGTAAATGCCGAAGGGTGAAGAGCTCTTGCAAAGCAACGGTACCAAACACGATAGATGAGTTTAGCATATCAGAGTCATGGAATAACATAACATAACCTTTGCAAGGATCGGAACTGCCTGCCAAAGTGACCCTGGTGAAATGCAGAATTATCCTCTTCCTTTTCAACTCAAGAGAGGCTAGACGACATAACAGATGAACCGGTGGCTTCACATCATAGTTAGTCTGTTCCTCGCCCTTGGTGTGGCGACGATGCCAATGGCGCATGCCGCCGAGTTGAGCTTTGGCACCGGTACTGTTGCGTCGGTCGATAGCTTTCCAGGCTTTTCGAAGAAGAGCAACGATAAGCAGTCCGATCCTGCCAAAGCCTCAGTCAATTTCCATGGTTGCCACGGCCATCATATCGGGATTCCGGTAGGCGCCTCGCCGACACCCGAACTGGTGATCGCGGTCAAGGCTGTGCCGGCACGAAACGGCGCAAGCCTTGCTCCACCGGCGCAGTCCAATACATTCCGACCTCCAATCGCCTGACAACTGAAGCTTCGCCTGGCTGAGCCCGGGCGCGCCCTTGGTTTGTCAGGAGTTCTTCGTTCATGCACCCCATGTTTGCGGCCGCCATGGCTGCAGCGCTCGTGGCCATATCAGCCACGCCCGCTGCCGCGCAGGTGGACAGCCGGCCCATGGCTGGCCCCCCAGCACCATCTGTTCCACCTTCGGTCCGCACCGGACCCCTTCCCACGGTCCTGACTCTCGCGCAGGCGCTTGAGGAAGCCCAAGCCCGTTCGCCGGTTCTTGCCGCAGCCCGCGCCGATGTCGAAGCGGCCCGCGGGCGACTGCGCCAAGCAGGCTTTCGGTTCAATCCAGTGCTCAATGTCGAGGTCGAGAATTTCGCCGGAACCGGACCTTATTCTGGCTTCAACGGCACCGAAACCACCGTCTCGATCAACCAGCGACTCGATCTTGCTGGCCGCAGGCGCGCACGAATGACGCTCGCCGAAGCCGAACTGAGGGCGGAAGAATATCGTCTTGCCATCGCGCACGCCGATCTCGCCCGACAAGTCCGTATCCAGTTCGCGCTCGGCATCGCTGCGCGCGATAATTTGACCCTGGCTCAAGAAAACGAGGCGCGAGCGCGCGAGCTTTCGCGCATTGCACGCGAACTCGTCGATACCGGAAAGGAGCCGCCGTTGCGTGGCCTCCGAGCCGGGGCGGCGCTGGCTGAAGCAACGGCCGCACTGCGCAGCGCAGAAGCCGACGAAACGACAGCCCGGCGCTCACTTGCAGCGCTCTTCGGCGTCGATGCTCCCCCCGCAGAACTGGCCGGCAGCGACATGTCGCCGCCGCCATCACCTGTCGATGCCTCGCAAACGCTGGATGTGAAGCTCGCTGAAATCAATCGCCTCATTGCCCAGGCGCAATTGGGCCAGGCGCGGGCAGAGGGGCGCCTTGATCCTTCAATTGGCGTGGGCATGCGTCAACTCCGGGAAACGGGCGACCGGGCCATGATCGCCAGCCTTTCCGTCCCGCTGCCGGTGTTCGACCGCAACCAGGGGAATGTTGCCGCTGCCAGGTCAGGCATGCAATCGGCTGAGGCCCGACGCAATAGCGTTCTGGCCAATACGCAAGCGGAGATCGCCAATGCCCGAGCAACGCTCCAGGCCGCAGAAGCACGCGTTGCCGCGCTTGAGGGCAGTGGTATCAACCAGGCGCGAGAGGCACTGCGGCTTGCGCAACTCTCATACCGTGCTGGCAAGTCATCGCTGCTCGAGCTTCTCGATGCGCAGCAGGCCTATGCCTCTACGCAAGGCGAGCTCATTGCAGCACGTCGCGCCCGAGCGGACGCCCAAGCAACGCTGACGCGCCAAGCTGCGACTGCCAACGAGGCGGATATCACGCCATGACGCATGGGCACCTTTCAGCACGCACTGGCGTCCTTTCTCTGGTCACCAGTTCGATAGGCTTTGCCGAACCCCGAGGAGATGGGTCGCCGGGCACCGCGACCTTGGCAACGGGTCATGCCACGCCATCGTCGAACGCCCTTCCCTCCATATTTGCAGCGACGCGTCGATGCGCGCGGACGGCCCAGATGAAATTCGGAGATGTTGAATGATCACACAGGATAAACGCCTCCTCGGCGGCGTGGCTGGCGCCGTGCTGCTCGCCGCAATCGGTGGATTTAGCGTCGCTCGCTACACGGCGGAACCGTCCCCCGAAGCCCAAAAGACCGAAAATGCAGAGGAAGGCACCGCAGCTCACGCCGATAACCTTGCCATGACCGAGGAGGCCATCGGTAAGGCTGGAATCGCTGTCGAAGCAGTGCGGGCCGGCGGACTTGGTTCCGAAATCCTCGCGCAAGCCACCGTCACAGCGGCGCCCGCGGGCGAGGCGATCGTGACCGCGCGCGCGGGCGGTGCGGTGACGCAGGTATTCAAACGGCTCGGCGACCCGGTGAAGGCGGGAGAGACGCTTGCAGTGGTCCAGAGCCGGGACGCGGCGCAGATCGCCGCCGAACGCACGGCGGCAAACGCCAAGGCCGTACTCGCGCAAAAGAACCTCGCGCGGGAACGCCAGCTTTATGAGCAAAAAGTGTCGGCTCGTGTGGACTATGAGCAGGCGCAGGCAGAAGCCGCCGCCGCGACGGCGGAGGCCCGCCGCGCCCAGGTCGCGGCCAGCGCTGCGAATATCACGCGCGATGGCGGCGGCGCGATCGTCGCCAGCCCCATTTCCGGGCGGGTGACGGCGGAAAGCGTCACCCTTGGAGCGTTCGTACAACCCGAGACCGAACTATTCCGCGTTGCCGATCCATCGAAGGTGCAGATCGAGGCCGCGGTTGGGCCGACCGACGCCCAGCGGCTCGCTCCCGGCGATCAGGCGATCGTCGAGCTGCCCGATGGCCGAACGATCGAAGCGCGCGTGCGCGCCATTACGCCCGGCCTTGCCGGCGATACGCGTTCCGCCACGGCAGTCCTCGACGTTCCGGGCAGTCTGCAACCGGGACTCGCGGTACGCGTCCGCCTGTTGCCGAGCCGGGGGGAGGCTTCCAATGCGATCGTCATACCCGATGAAGCACTGCAAACCCTGGAAGGACGGGACGTTGTCTTGGTGCGGACCAAGCAAGGCTTCCGAGCAAGAAACGTCACGATCGGTCAGCGCAGCGCCGGTCGCGTCGAGATCAGTTCAGGCCTGAAGCCGGGCGACATGATCGCAACCAAGAATGCATTCCTGCTCAAGGCCGAACTCGGCAAGGGCGCGGGCGAGGAGGAATAAGCCGTGATCGCAAGTTTGATCGCATTTGCCGTCCGCCAACGCTGGGCAGTCCTCTTCTTCTTCCTCGTCGTCGCCGGCCTTGGCATCTGGCAGCTCACCAAGCTGCCGATCGACGCAGTACCTGACATCACCAACAAGCAGGTGCAGATCAATACGATCGACCCGCGTCTCTCACCGGTCGAGATCGAGAAGCTCGTCACCTATCCGGTGGAAATCTCGCTCGCCGGCATTCCGGGCCTCGAAACGACACGCTCGATCTCGCGCAACGGCTTCAGCCAGGTGACGGCGATCTTCAAGGATTCGACCGACCTCTATTTCGCTCGGCAGCAGGTTGGTGAGCGGCTTCGGCAGGCCACCGAAAACCTACCCGATGGCGTCCAACCGCAGATCGGGCCGGTGACGACCGGCCTCGGCGAGGTCGTCATGTATACGGTGGGTTATACCAATCCCGACGGCAAGGGCGCGAAGAAGGTAGCGGGCCAGCCGGGCTGGCAGCCCGATGGCAGCTACCTCACGCCCGAGGGCGACCGGATGGTCGATGAGGTCCAGAAAGCGGGCTACCTGCGCACCGTCCAGGACTGGATCGTCAGTCCACAGCTCAAGGCTGTCCCAGGTGTGGCAGGCGTCGACTCGATTGGCGGCTATGCGAAAACCTTTGTCGTTGAGCCTGATCCGACCAAACTCGCCAGCTTCGGCATTTCCTACAGCGAGCTCGGCGAGGCGCTCGAAAAGGCCAATCTCGCAGTCGGTGCCAATTACTATAATCGGTCAGGGGAAGCCTACCTCGTCCGTGTCGATGCGCGCGTGCGCACGGTCGAGGAGATCAGGAACGCGGTTGCGGCGACGCGTGGCGGTGTGCCCGTGACCGTCGGCCAAATCGCCAATGTCAGGATCGGGGGTGACCTGCGCACCGGTGCGGGCAGCATGAACGGCGAAGAGGCCGTGATCGGCACCGTCCTCATGCTCATCGGCGAGAACAGCCGAACTGTGGCGCAAGATGTTTCGGCTAAGCTCGATCAAGTGTCGAAGACCCTGCCGCCCGGTGTTGAAGTGAAGACCGTGCTTGACCGCGCCAGTCTCGTCAATGCGACCGTGGGCACGGTCGAACGGAACCTGACCGAAGGCGCTCTGCTGGTCGCGGCATCGCTGTTCCTGCTGCTCGGCAACTGGCGGGCGGCCATCATCGCGGTGCTCGTCATTCCCTTCTCGTTCTTGATGATGGCGATGGGGATGAACGCGTTTCGCGTCCCCGGCAATCTGATGAGCCTTGGTGCGCTGGACTTCGGTCTGATCGTCGATGGGGCCGTGATCATCATCGAGAATTGTCTGGCGCGTCTGGCGCATCGCCAAGAGCATGAAGGACGGCTGCTAACGCTCCGAGAACGGCTCGAAGTGACGATGCATGCCGCGCAGGAGATGATCAAACCGACGGTGTTCGGTCAGGCGATCATCCTCCTCGCCTTCGCGCCCCTGCTCATGTTCACCGGCGTCGAAGGCAAGACCTTCTCGCCGATGGCGATCACCATCATGTTGGCGCTCGTTGCCGCCTTCGTCCTCGCGATCACCCTTGTTCCGGCGCTGGTTGCCCTCCTGATCCGCGGCCATGTGGCCGAGAAGGAAGTGTGGCTCATCCGCAAGAGCAAGGATCGCTACCTGCCACTGCTCGATAAGGCGATCGCACGGCCGTGGCCGTTCATCCTCGGAGGCCTCGCCTTTTTCCTGGCGGCGGTTCCGGTATTCGGACTGCTCGGCTCGGAGTTCATTCCGCAGCTCGATGAGAAGAACCTCGCGCTCGCCTCGACCCGCGTGCCGTCCGTCAGTCTGGAACAGTCCCTGGTAATGCAGCGCAAGGTCGAGGAGGCAGTCAAGAAACTCCCCGAAGTGGAGCTGATGTTCTCCAAGACGGGTACCGCCGAGGTCGCCACCGATCCGATGCCGCCAAACATTTCGGACGGCTTCGTTATCCTGAAGCCGCAAGATCAATGGCCGGCGGGCGTCGAGACCAAAGCCGATGTGATCGAAAAGATCGAAAAGGTTGCGGGCGGCCAGCTCGGGCAGCTTTATGAAGTCAGCCAACCCATCGAACTGCGCTTCAACGAACTGATCGCCGGCGTTCGTGGCGATGTGGCCATCAAACTCTACGGCGACGATCTCGACAAGATGTCGCAGGCAGCCAACGAGATGGTGCGCATACTCCAGTCGATACCAGGGGCCGGGAGCGTCAAGGCTGACCAGGTCGGTGGTGCCCCAACACTCGACGTCAAGCTCGATCGGGCGCTAATCGCGCGCTACGGCCTGACTGTGCAGGAGGTCGCCGATACCGTCGCGGCGGCACTCGGCGGCCGTGAATCGGGGCTGGTTTACGAAGGTGACCGGCGCTTCGATGTCACGGTCCGCGTGCCCGAGGCGACGCGGGTCAATCTCGACGACATCCGTTCGCTCCCCGTTCTGTTGCCGGAAGAGGCAGGGGCTACACGGCGACAAATCCCTCTCGCTCAGGTGGCCCAGATCCGGCTCACGGAAGGACTGAACCAGATCTCACGCGAGAACGGCAAGCGCCGTGTTGTGGTCCAGGTCAATCTGGAAGGCCGCGATGCCGGATCCTTTGTACAGGAGGCGCAGGCCAAGATCGCGCAGGTAAAACTGCCGGCCGGCTATTACCTGGAATGGGGCGGTCAATTCGAAAGCTTGCAAGCTGCCTCGAAACGACTGTCGATCGTTGTGCCTCTGTGCTTCGCGGGCATCTTCGTGCTTCTCTATATGGCGTTGGGTGGGTTCGGACGGGCCACCGCCGTATTTTTGGCCGTGCCTCTCGGACTTGCGGGCGGCGTATTCACGCTTGCCATGACCGGCATCAACTTCTCCGTCTCGGCAGCGGTCGGCTTCATCTGCCTCGCAGGTGTTGCGGTTCTGAACGGCCTCGTGGTGATGAGCGCCATCCGCGAGCGGATGGAAAATGGCCTGCCGCTGGCCGAGGCCATCCGCGAGGGCATGGCCGAGAAGATGCGCGCCGTGGTGATGACCGGTTTCGTACCCGCGATCGGCTTCGTACCGATGGCGCTGGCGCACGGCACAGGCGCCGAAGTTCAGAAGCCGCTCGCAACTGTCGTGATCGGCGGCCTCATCGCCGCCACCATTCTCACGCTGCTCGTGCTGCCTGCCATCGCCAAGGTTGTCCTCGGCGCAAGTGAGAAACGGAGCCGCAAGCGCGATGACAGCACCGAGCCAACGGCGCCCGAAGCAGGTTGAAGGAGAAGATCATGATCAAAGCAATAAAGCTGCTGCGGATCTACACGGACGAGGATGCCTATCTCGGCGATCGCAGGGTATTTGAGGTCATTGCTTCCCGCGCGCGGGACACGGGCCTGGCAGGCATCACGGTTCTTGAAGCCCGGTTGGGGTTCGGCAGATCGGCACACATCCACCAACGCCGCATTTTCGAGAATGGCCGTGCCCTCGTTATCGAGATTGTCGACGACGAAGCCAAGTTGAGAAGCTTCGTCACATCGCTCGATGACATCCCGGACGTCGGGCTTGTCACCCTGGAAGCCGTGGAAATTCTCGGCGGAAAGGCCGAGCAGGCCCCTCCAGGGAAGAACGTATGACGAGCGTCCGAAACCGGCTCGAACGGCTTGATGCCGCGAGTTCCGCGCATGACAGGCAGCACTACGCCCGAGAGTCTGATGTGTCCGTCCACGAGGTGCCGGCAGCCTTCGGCGCTCATCGGATGACCAGATATGTTTACGGTAGAAAACTCGATCCTATTGCCCGCGCCTCTGGCGCGGGTCTGGCGGCTGGTTTTCGATGTGAATCGCTATCGCGACTGGCATCCAGACATAGGTCTCGAGAGCGACCCGAACGATCCGAAGAAGCTTATCTATACCTATTGGCGCCCAGGCTGGGCGGATCCCATCATTTCGGTCGAGGGTTCCATCGTTCGCCTCAAACGACCGTCCGAATTCGCCTGGCGCGTCGGCATCAGATGGCTGTTCGAGATCGAGGAAGGATTTCATCTGGAGAAGGCGCCGCAAGGCACCCGGCTCACGCATCGGCTGTCCTGTTCGGGAATCGGCTCATGGTTCGGATTTCTTCTCATGAAGCCATTCTTGCGTCGACGGCTTGCCGGGACCGATGGCTCGTTGGAGCGCTATCTTCGGCGGGGCACAGTAATATCGCGCTATTCGCACCGAAACCCCCGCCATCATTAGGCGGTGCGCTATCCTGCCGAAAATCGACCGCCTTCCAGACACGGGCCCTGTTCCGCTCACACGGACCAACGTTCTGTCGATTCCGCCAATACTGGCGTCATGAGGTGCGGGCGTTCGACGCGCCCGCACCTCACCATCAACGAGCGGATATCGCTCCGCCGCATGAGTTCCCCATGGGCGCGCCGACAGGAAGAGGGGAGCGGCGATGAAAGACCAGGTGCGCCTCGACATTCCGCTCCTCCTTCCGGATGTCCGCGATGAGGCTGATCGCTGCGTAGCCCGACTTACCACTGAGTTGCGAGGGCGGGAGGGCGTTCAGGACGCGCACGTCGTCGCCGCCCGGGGTGACAGGCCCGCACAACTGTGCATCCATTATGACCCGGATAGCCTGTCTCTCGAGCGCGTTCGCGAAATCGCCAGAGGCGCCGGCACGGCGCTCACCGAAAAATATCAGCATATCCATTGGACGGTTGAAGGACTGACCCACACCCGCAAGGCACGCACGGTCGCCGACCGGCTTCGACATTTGCCGGGAGTTATCGAAGCCGAGGCCAGCGCCGCCGGGACTGTTCGCGTTGAATTCAGCAGATCCGAAACAACCGAAGCGGATATCAGTAAGGCCTTGGCCGACATAGGCGTGCAGCACCGGCCAGCACCGGGCATGCCCGAAGCCGTGGCCGCAAAGCCTCATAGACATGATCATGCCGAGCACGATCATGGGGAAGGGAAGCATGAGCATGCCCATGGCGGCCTCTTTGGACCCAATACAGAACTGATTTTTTCGTTGATTTGCGGCGGAGCGCTCGCAACCGGATTTGCGATCGAAAAATTGACCGCGACCCCTTCGTGGATTCCGCTCGTCTGCTATCTCGTCGCTTATCTGTTCGGCGGCTGGTTCACGCTGGGCGAGGCCATCGAGAATCTGCGGCTGAAACGCTTCGAAATCGACACGTTGATGCTCGTCGCGGCGGCCGGTGCCGGCGCTTTGGGTGCCTGGGCCGAAGGCGCGCTCCTCTTGTTCCTGTTCAGCCTGGGGCACGCGCTCGAACATTATGCCATGGGCAGGGCCAAGCGCGCGATCGAGGCTTTGGCCGAACTGGCCCCGCGCACGGCTATGGTGCGGCGCGGCGATGGCGAACTGAGCGAGGTTCCTGTCGAGGAACTCGTCATCGGCGATATTGTGGTCGTGAAGCCCAATGAACGGCTGGCGGCCGATGGGTTCGTGGTGGCCGGACGGTCAAGCGTCAATCAGGCGCCCGTGACGGGCGAAAGCGTGCCCGTTGACAAAGAGCCAGTGCCGGACCGCGCGCATGCCGCAGCCCAGCCGGACAAGGTGCCCGCGCAAAACCGCGTCTTCGCGGGCACAATCAACGGTCCAGGCGCGATTGAGATCGCGGTGACGCGCCTTGCCGCCGACACCACGCTCGCCAAGGTCGTCAAGATGGTGAGCGAAGCGGAGACCCAGAAATCGCCCACCCAGCGCTTCACCGACCGCTTCGAGCGGTTGTTCGTGCCCTCGGTGCTCGCATTGGTGGTCGTGCTGCTGTTCGCCTGGGTCGTCATCGATGAACCCTTCCGTGACAGCTTTTATCGCGCGATGGCCGTGCTCGTTGCGGCCAGTCCCTGCGCGCTCGCCATTGCAACGCCGAGCGCCGTTTTGTCAGGCGTGGCACGCGCGGCACGCGGGGGCGTGTTGATCAAGGGCGGCGGGCCGCTCGAGATGCTCGGCTCGCTGGATGCTCTGGCGTTCGACAAGACCGGCACGCTCACCGAGGGGCGGCCTCGCATCACCGACGTCTTACCGGCGATCGGCGTCGATGTAGCCGAGCTCATGACGATTGCGGTGGCCGTCGAAAGACTCAGCGATCATCCGCTGGCCGAAGCCATTGCGCGGGATGGTGTGCGTTTCCTCAATGGTCGACCGGTTCCGGCTGCAGCAGATCTCGCCAGCCTCACAGGCCGCGGCGTTGAGGCGCGTGTCAATGGAGAGACGGTGCTGATCGGCAAAGCAGAAATGTTCGGCCGGGACGGCTTCGCCCCGCTCTCAGAAGAGACGGCGCAGACAATCGAGCGCCTGCGCGAGCAGGGGCGCACAACGATGGCCGTGCGCAGCGGCGACCGCGACCTCGGCGCGATCGGCCTCATGGACACGCCCCGCGCAGCGGCAAGGGAAGCCATAGCGCGGCTCAAAGCGCTCGGAATCCGGCGCATGATCATGATCTCGGGCGACAATCAGCGAGTCGCAACCGCGGTCGCGGCCGACGTCGGCATCGACGAAGCCTGGGGCGACCTGATGCCCGAGGACAAGGTCGAGGCGATCAAAAAGCTTCGCGCCGAAACCCCCGTCGCAATGGTCGGCGACGGCGTCAACGACGCGCCGGCCATGGCCAATGCGACGGTCGGCATCGCCATGGGCGCAGTAGGCTCAGATGTCGCGCTGGAGACCGCCGATGTTGCGTTGATGGCCGACGATCTCGCGCACTTGCCGTTCGCCGTTGGCCTCAGCCGCAGCACCCGCTGGATCATTCGGCAAAATTTGGTCGTTAGCCTGGGCGTGGTCGCGCTGCTGGTGCCGGCGACGATCATGGGTCTCGGTATAGGCCCGGCGGTCATGGCGCATGAGGGCTCAACCCTGCTTGTCGTGTTCAACGCACTCCGGTTGCTGGCCTATCGGGACAATGGAGATGGGCGATGAGCAAGGGCTTCCTGAAATGGAGTTTCGTCGCATTTCCCCTGGTCGCCGCCGGCCCTGCTCATGGCGAAACCCTGCGGCAAGCGCTCATCTATGCCTATCGCACCAACCCGAGCCTGACCGCAGCCAGGGCCGGCCTGCGTGCCACCGATGAAGGCGTGCCCATCGCCAAGGCGGCGGCTCGCCCAACACTGAGCGCGACCGCCGACTATCAGGAATTTGTCCTACGATCCGCCAATAGCTTTTCCGCTCCCTTGCGCGCCGCGAATGCGAACGCCAACCTGTCATTTCCCCTCTATCAAGGCGGCCGCGTGAAGAACTCCATCCGAGCCGCCGATGCGCGCGTCGAATCCGGGCGGGCAAACTTGCGCTTCACAGAGGCCGATGTCTTCACGGCGATCGTCTCGGTCTACATGGACGTCATGCGGGATGCTGCGATTGTCGAACTCAACCGCCGCAATGTCGCTGTCCTCGAGACGAACCTCCAGGCTTCCCGCGACCGGTTCGAGGTGGGTGACCTGACCCGCACCGATGTCGCTCAATCCGAAGCGCGTCTCGCTGTGGCGCAAGGGCAGTTGGAGACGGCGCTGGCGCAGCTGGATACCAGCCTGGAGAATTATCTTCGCTTCGTCGGTCTGCCCGCGCGCAATCTCGAGCAGCCACCGGCATTGCCAGGGTTGCCCAGGTCACCCGCCGAAGCGGTCGCGATCGCTATCGAGAGCAATCCTCAGCTTCTCGCGGCCAGCGCCGATGCGAAGGCCGCGCGCTACGACGTCCGCGTCGCCGCGGCGTCTCGCCTTCCCAGGCTCTCGGCCGTGGCCAGCAGTGGTTACAACAACTATCTGGGTTCGCTCACTAGCAGCCTTCCCGGGCGCGTATTCCAGCAGGCGCAGACCACCGCAACCATCGGACTTTCGGCAACAATTCCGCTCTATCAGGGCGGCCTGCCAGCAGCCGAAGTTCGACGCGCCACCGCCCTTGAGAGCCAGGCGCTCGAGCAAACCATATTCGTCGAACGCCGTGTCGTCGCGGAAGCGCGGGCGGCCTATTCGCGCTATCAGGCGACGCAGGCCGTGATCCAGTCGTCCAAAGCCGCAATCGCTGCCAATGAGCTCGCCCTTGAAGGCGTCCGCGCCGAGAATAGCGTCGGCACGCGTAATGTCCTTGATGTGCTCAATGCCGAGCAGGAGCTTCTCAACAGCCGCGTGCAGCTCGTGACCGCCGAGCGCGACGCCTATGTCGCCGGTTTCACGCTGCTCGCGGCCATGGGCCGGGCCGAGGCGCGCGATCTCGATCTTTTCGGCGGCACGCTGTTCGAGCCGGGCTTCAGCCGCAAGGCGATGCCTGGACCGGTGTCTCCCAGGATCGATTCCGCCCCTGCTCCCGGCGCGAGAATAGAGTTTACGCCCGCGCCGGCCGAACAGCATCTCGACTACACCGCACGATCACCTGCTATCTACCGAGCAATGGACGAAGCGCCCTCACCAGACGAAGGGGCCAGCAAACCATGAAGCGCGCTTCTGCATCCGTCGGAGCACGCTCCGAAGTGCGGGAGAAGACGGCGAGGCCTGGCCAGCGCTCCGTACCAGTCTTGAGCGGGAGCAAGGATATGGAAGTCCACACCAGAACGCGGATCGCCTGCAGCGCCCTCCATCTTTGGATCGTTCTTCGCCGCGTGGAATGGATCGAGCGCTGGAATCCTTACGTCATCGTCAGACGTCGCATGTCCAACCCAAATGCCATTCGATATTATTTCACAAATAATCCGCGCTCCGCAGTGCGCGCGATGTTCAACGGGACCCTGGCGATCGACGACCCAGGCATGACCGTCACTATAGAATTTGGAACACGGAACCATTTCCGGTTTACCGAGACCCTGAGCATTGAGCGAACGTCGGACCGACAATGGCTTCGCCATGATCTCACTGGCGAAGGCCTCGGCGTCAAGTTGATGGGCCGGATACTGGCGCGTCGGATCAGGCCGACGATGCTGCATGCCAATACCATGCTCGATGAGTTCATGACGTCATTGCAAACGCCGGTCGAACGACAAGTCAGCCGCAATGTTCACATGCAACGGGCGCGCTTCGGTTCGACGAGCCAAATGAAAATGTGCGCCAACGATCCGCGAATGAGAGACGATCCGTGTCCGAAAGCGTAGATAATCCCGTTGTCGCCGGGGCCAATGGCGCGGCACTACCGGCGCATGAGCATGGCAAGAATGCGAACAGCAGGATGCTGCTGCTCGCGCTCATCCTGACCGGGACATTTCTGATCGTGGAAGTGATCGGCTCGTTCGTCTTTAACAGCCTCGCTCTACTCTCCGACGCCGGGCACATGCTGACCGACGTCGCAGCGCTGACGATCGCCCTCATGGCAATCCGGATCGGAGCGCGATCAGCCGACGATCGCCGCACTTGTGGCTATCGGCGCTTCGAAATCCTGGCCGCCGCATTCAACGCGCTCATGCTGTTCGCCGTGGCGATCTATGTTCTGGTGGAAGCGGTGAATCGGTTCCGCGATCCCGAGCCGGTTCAATCGACGGGCATGCTGATCGTCGCCGTGGCCGGACTGATCATCAATCTGATTTCCATGCGCCTGCTCCGGTCGGGGAAAGAACGGAGCCTCAACCTCAAAGGCGCCTATCTTGAAGTCTGGGCCGACATGCTGGGTTCGATCGGTGTCATCGGCGGTGCCGTTGCCATTCGTTTCACCGGCCTCACCTGGATCGATCCGGTCGTCGCCGTCGGCATCGGCTTGTGGGTGCTGCCTCGGACATTGATTCTGCTGCGCGACACGGCGAATGTTCTGTTGGAAGGCGTACCACGCGGCCTGTCCCTGAATGCCATTCGTCAAGCCATCGCCGGCGTTCCGGGAGTGCAGAGCGCCCACGATCTCCATGTCTGGTCGATCACGAGCGACTATATCAGCTGCTCGGTCCACATTGTCGTGAAGGACTTTTCGCTAGCGGAATCGATACGTGGTCGCGTCGTACAGATGCTGGCGCAGTCCTTCCAGATCGAACACGCCACCATCCAAACCGAGAGCAAGCCGTGTGCGGAGATAGGCTCCGCTCACACCTGACGAGCAATGCATATTTGAGGTTCGGAGGATTTGAACCTCAGCCAACCGAGAGGAGATAATCATGAGTTCATCTGCGGCAGCCAGCCAAGGCATGCTCTGCCCCGTCTGCAAAGTCACGCTGTCGATCTCGGAGCGACAGGGCGTTGAGATCGATTTCTGCCCGCAATGCCGGGGCGTGTGGCTCGATCGCGGAGAGCTCGACAAGATCATCGAGCGCTCTGAAACCGCAGCGCCTCCGCAGCCGCGTGCCCCGGAGCGTGAATACGATGAACGCCATCGCTCCGGCCATCACGAGCGCAAACGCAGGCGTGGATTTCTTTCGGACCTGTTCGACTGATCTTGAAACGGAGTCGCCGCGGAAACAGTGGGCCAGGAGAGAAGCGTGTTTGCAGAAGAAAATGAAACAATCCTGCATTTCTCGCCGCCCAAAGTGTGGACGGCACTGACTCGCTTTGAGGACTATGAACGGTGGAATCCGTTCATCCGCATTGCAGGCCGACCCGAGGCAGGTGCGCTGGTCCAATATTCGTTCAGGATGAAATCGAACAAACCGCGCTTCTTTACCATCGATGCGTGCATCATCACGTTTGAGCCTCAAAGACGTATGACCTTTCGGTTCGGATTTGGGGGGCTGCTCTCTTTCGAGGAGAGTTATGCCGTCGAGCCCGTGCCCGTCGGGTCGCGCCTGGTTCACTGCTTTCGCTGCACGGGTCTCCTCTCCGCACTGAAACTCTGGAAGATGAAACGAAACTTCAGCGAAATGCTCGAGATCATCGACCCGCTGTTCGAGCGGTATCTGGGTCCCACTCGGCCGCCTGCTTCGGCCAAGAAGCGCGTCAGGAAGGGATTTCGGCCAAATGCCTGACAGAGCGACAAGTTTGGTCCTCCGCAAGCGATTTAGTGGAAGAATGGCCCCCGCCAGACGAGGCCATCTTCCCTTGCGGTCCGGACCACGCCGTGGGCGCGCCCCCCGCGCCCACGGCGAAACCTACGCAAGTCTGGTCAAACCCGGCATTGGCGCACCCTTCGGGGCCCAGAATGCATGAAGGAACAAGCATGACTTCTATGTCGAAGGGTAATGGCTGGGCCCGTCGAATCGCGCTCTCACGATGCCTCGTATTGTTGACGGTCCCCCTTGCTGGTCTGCTGTCCGGATGCTCTGAATCCGATCAAGCCGACACATCCAATATGTCCACGAACACGACTCTCCCCATTCAAATGCCCCCCGCCATCGTGGCGAGCCACACCTATAGATGCACCGGCGGGGACGTCCTCTATGTCGACTTCTTGGCGGACGGCACCTCGATCAATGTGAAGCAGCGGCCTTCCGGCCCGTCGCTTCGACTGACGGCGCCCTCGCAAGGACTCACCTATGTTGGCGACGGCATGAATCTGGGGCTCAATGGTAAGGACATCAAAATTGATGAGCCGAAGAAGCCGTCGCGCATGTGCAAGCGATCTTGAGGTCATAGGCGACAGCGATGTCGAGACGACGGAAGAACGGAATTTGAGGGAGAGAACGTGATGACAAGGCCCTTCAGACCTGCGCTTATCATCACATTTCTCGCCCTATTGACGGGCTGCATTTCTGGACCACCCCTCCAGACCACGGTCATCACCAGCCCAAGCAAGCGCCTCGAAATATATTGGGTCCGGACCTACCAGGATAAGAAGGGCGTCCTTGTGATGGGCACCGTCCGCCGGCCGGCTCTGGCCAAAGGGACGATATGGGGCCATCTGCATATCGTAGGCATGTTCGACGATCGGCGACCACCAATCACTGTCGACGCCAGATGGGGTAGCCTATCGTCTCGAGGGAGCAGATCCGCGCCCTTCAGTGCGGTGTTACCAACATCCGACCCGCTTGCGATCAAAAGCGTCAGGATCGAGTATCGAGCCGAGCGGGATCGCGCCAGGACACCTCATCTCGACTAAGCTCGCGCGGCCGCCCCGGGTTACCCAGCCACCGTATGCCTCTCGGATGAACGATAGCATGGCTTCAAGCTGAAGCCGTCGACGCCTTTGCCCGAT
The DNA here is from genome assembly GCF_001725095.1 of Sphingopyxis sp. SCN 67-31. Lineage (NCBI taxonomy): Bacteria > Pseudomonadati > Pseudomonadota > Alphaproteobacteria > Sphingomonadales > Sphingopyxidaceae > Sphingopyxis > Sphingopyxis sp. SCN 67-31. The sequence continues at coordinate 16,931 of NZ_MEFH01000084.1, forward strand.
GCCTTATCGGACAAGATCTTGTCGAATACCACATCCTCGAGCTGGCGATCGGCATCGCAATCGAACGCGCTGAACCGGACGTGTCCGACCCTCTGCCCCCATCGCCTGCTTCTGACAAAACAAATCTGTCAGGTTGAAATCCCTGAAATCCACCAACGGATGTCAAAAAAACGCTCCAGCGTTCTTATTTTATTCGTTCTTATGAACAGCATAGCATCAGATCGAGCTATACTCAAAGTTGGCGCTAGAAGGCCAAGACCCTGAGTAATTGTGGTCTCATTAGCCTCAATCAGGTGAAAACTGAAGCGCGTCCAAGATGGGGCATTCGGCAACGTCGTCGCCCGTGCATTTGACCAACGTTGTTGCTAGCGTCGCCTCTATTTTCTGCAAGTCGGTGATACGGCGTCGAACATCTTCAAGATGGATTTGAGTTCTTCCCATCACTTCTGCGCAAGTCTGCGCCCCTGTGTCGGTCAGTGACAACAGAGAGCGTATTTCATTCATTGCATAGCCAAGATCGCGAGCGCGCCGGATAAACTGCAACCTTTGCACCAGCTCCGGCGAATAGACCCGATAGCCGTTAGCGCTGCGCGTCGGTGCTGGCAGCAATCCGACCTTCTCGTAATAACGGATTGTTTCGAGATTGCAGCCGGTCTTCCGGGCCAGCTGGGCGCGTAAAATGCCAGATTGTGGCTGCATGAAAAACTCTCTTGAGTCTGTACGTACTACAGACATTACACTGCGAATCACAAAGTCGGAAGAAAGGATTTGCGGCATGGCCTCAGCGCCTGAATCGGGGCGGCCAACCCTCACTGAAAGCCGCGAGTCGAAGCGGGCAAGCTGGGCTGCCATGGGCGCGTTGATCGGCGCAGGACTGGCCTCGGCCTGCTGCGTCGTACCGCTCCTGCTCGTCACGCTTGGCATCTCCGGCGCGTGGATCGCCAACTTGACCGCGCTTGGACCCTATAAGCCCTATGTCGCAGCGATGACGCTCGCGTTGCTTGGGCTTGGCTTCTGGTATGTCTATTTCAAGCCGAAACCACCCTGCGAAGACGGCTCATACTGCGCTCGTCCGCAATCGGCCCGCACCACTAAAGCCGCCTTGTGGCTGGGTCTCACCATCGTCATCCTGGCGCTCACTATCGACTGGTGGGCGCCCTGGTTCTATTGAAAGGATACTCCCATGAAGAAGACATTACTCATTGGACTGACCGTACTGGCAATGACTGGCGGCGGGGTCGCCCTGGCTCTTGGCAATTCTGCACAGGATCGTCCGGCTGCTACCGCAAGCGCGCAACGGCAAACCACGTTTGCCGTTGAAAACATGACCTGCGCTACTTGCCCGATCACCGTGCGCAAGGCGATGAAAGGTGTCGCCGGAGTGACTGCGGTGAACGTCGATTTCGCGGCCAAGACCGCGCGCGCCACCTATGATCCACGACGCGCGAATGCCGCGCAAATTGCGGCAGCATCGACCGATGCGGGTTATCCTGCACGCGCTATTCAAAACTGAATGACGGCGCTCATCGCGCCTTGAGAAAGCGGTATCCAATGAACGACTGTCGCAACCGCCCTAGGCGGGATGGGTATGACGTGGCGGTCGTCGGCGCGGGCTCGGCGGGTTTTTCCGCCGCGATCACTGCCGCCGAACTCGGAGCGAAAGTCGCGCTGATCGGCCATGGCGTGATTGGCGGCACCTGTGTCAATGTCGGCTGCGTTCCGTCCAAGACGTTGATCCGCGCCGCCGAGGCGGTGCACGGTGGGCGAGCGGCCACCCGCTTTCCCGGCCTTGGCGGTAACATCCAGCTAGGCGATTGGGCTCAGCTCGCGGCGTCAAAGGATGAACTGGTCAACACGCTGCGCCAGAAAAAATATGTCGATCTGCTGCCCGCCTATGAGGGTGTAAGCTATATCGAGGGCAAGGCACGCATTGCCGACGGTGCGCTGATCGTTGACGATGTGCCGGTAGAAGTCGGCAAGGTCATTTTGGCGATGGGCGCACGGGCCAGCATTCCAGCGATTCCAGGTCTGGATACCGTACCCTACCTCACCAGCACGACAGCACTGGCGCTTGATCGACTGCCCCGATCGCTGCTGGTCATCGGTGGTGGGGTGATCGGCGTTGAGCTGGGCCAGATGTTCGCCCGTTTTGGTGTAGAGGTTACCATCTGTTGCCGCAGCCGCTTGCTCCCCGAAATGGACCCGGAAGTGAGCACCGCGCTGCAAACCTATCTGGAGGCCGAAGGCGTGCGTGTATGCACGGGCATCGGCTATCAGCGTATCGCAAACGCAGTTAACGGAATCGAACTGACCTGCGAAAGCCGGTCCTGTGATGGTGAAGATTGTTCCGACACCGTTGTAACGGTTCAGACCATCAGGGCAGAGCAAGTGCTGATTGCGGCGGGGCGACGACCCAACAGCGACGGACTCGGGCTGGCGGAGCGCGGCATATCTCTTGCCCACAGTGGTGGGATCATCGTCGATGACTATCTCGAAACGACCGCTCCAGGCGTTTACGCGGCGGGCGATGTCACGGGACGTGACCAGTTCGTCTACATGGCCGCCTATGGCGCAAAGCTGGCGGCGCGCAATGCGGTCGAAGGCAATCAGCACCGCTATGACAATAGCACTATGCCAGCGGTGGTGTTCACCGATCCGCAGGTCGCCAGCGTCGGGCTGACCGAAACGGCTGCGCAGGCGAAAGGGCTGGATGTCAAAGTGTCACTGCTTCCACTCGATGCCGTACCAAGGGCGTTGGCGGCGCGTGACACACGCGGCCTTATCAAGCTGGTCGCCGACAAGGCGAGCGACCGTCTGCTGGGAGGTCAGATCATGGCACCCGAAGGAGCGGACTCCATTCAGACATTGGTGTTGGCGATCAGACATGGCATGACCGCCGCAGAACTCGGCGCGACGATCTTTCCTTATCTCACCACCGTCGAAGGGCTGAAGCTCGCCGCCCAGACATTTGACCGGGATGTTGCCAAACTATCCTGCTGTGCGGGATGACCTCCAGGGCTTCAATCTACGAAAGCGGGGTTCGCTCCCGTACCAAAGCTGTTCCGCTACGAAATCGAGGAGTTGGAGGCCGTACATAGCGGCCTCCAACCCGGCTCACGATGAGGTTAGCGGCTCTGAATCTCCGTTCTGTACAGCCTCCTCGACGCGCCGACCGTATCGGGCGTAGAGTGTCGGCAGCACGAACAGCGTAAGAAGCGTCGCCGAGATGAGCCCGCCGATCACCACCGTGGCGAGCGGCTTTTGGACCTCGGCGCCCGAGCCAGTGGCGATCGCCATGGGCACGAACCCGAGCGAGGCTACGAGTGCCGTCATCACCACCGGTCTCAGCCGCATCATCGCGCCTTCGTAGGACGCCTTTGCCCGGTCCATGCCATTCGCGATCAATCCCTGGATTGACGTGACCATGACGAGCCCGTTTAGCACCGCGATGCCCGACAGCGCGATGAACCCCACCGCCGCCGAGATCGAGAAGGGCATGCCTCTCAGGAACAGCGCCAGCACGCCCCCGACGAGCGCCAATGGCACGCCAGTAAACACGATCGCCGCGTCGCGAACGCTTCCAAGCGCACCATAGAGCAGCAGCATGATCAGTGCAAAACAGGCGGGAACCACCAACATCAGCCGCTCGCTGGCCGATTGGAGGTTCTCGAACTGACCACCCCAATCGAGATACTGGCCGGCAGAGAGGCGCACCTCCCGGTCGATCGTCTCCCGCGCATCAGCAACGACACTGGCAACATCGCGGCCACGCACATTGGCCTGAACCACGACGCGTCGCTTGCCGTTCTCGCGGCTGATCTGGTTGGGACCATCGGAAACGCCGATGTCTGCAACGCTCTGGAGGGGCACGAACCCACCATTGGGGAGGGGCACCGGAACCTGTGCCAACGTCTGCAGATCGGCGCGTGCCATATCCGACAAGCGGATGGTGACCGAAAAACGCCGGTCACCCTCGAAGATCATTCCGGCATCGCGTCCGCCGATGGCGGCGGAAACAGTGTCCTGAACGGCCTGGGCAGTGATGCCGAGCCTCGACATGATGTCACGGCGCGGCCGGATATCCAGCATCGGCAAGCCTTCAGTCTGCTCCACCCGAACATCGACAGCGCCTTCGGTCTTGCGCAGGATTGCAGCGATCTGGTTCGCCGTGTCGTTCATAGTATCGAAATCGTCACCGAAGACTTTGATCGCGACGTCACCGCGCACCCCGGCGATCAGTTCGTTGAAGCGCATCTGGATCGGCTGGGTTATCTCAAACGCGCCGCCCGGAATGCTTTCGAGGACTGTCTCCACCTTTGCCACGAGATCAGCCTTGGACAGGCCCTTGTCGGGCCACTCGCTTTTCGGCTTCATGATGATGAACGTATCGGAGATGTTAGGCGGCATCGGATCGGATGCGAGTTCGGCCGTGCCCGTCTTTGAGAAGACGAACCGCACTTCCGGAAGCTTCGCAATCTCTTGCTCGATACGGGACTGCATCGCCTGACTCTGATCGACCGATGTCCCTGGAACGCGCAACACCTGTGCGGTCAGATCGCCCTCGTCGAGCTGCGGAAGAAACTCCTGCCCAAGAAACGAGAACGTCAGGATCGCGGCCAGAAAGGCCCCGACGCCAACCCCCATAGTGAGGGTGGCTCGCTTCATCGCCTGGTGAAGCCCCGGCTCATATCTGCGCTTGAGCCAAGACATAATCCGGCCTTCCTTCTCCTCGACCGGCTTCGACAGCCAGATTGCGAGCATCGCCGGCACGAAAGTGAGTGAGAGGACAAATGCCGAGACCAACGCCATGATGACGGTCAGCGCCATCGGCGTGAACGTCTTGCCTTCGACGCCGGTCAGCGTCAGAAGCGGGACATAGACGAGGATGATGATTGCCTGTCCGAAGACGGTTGGACGGATCATCTCGCGCGCTGCCTGGGCGACGACCGACAACCGTTCTTCGGGACGCAGGGTACGTCCGTAATGATGTTGGCGTTCCGAAATACGCCTCAGCGCATTTTCTACGATGATGACGGCACCATCGACGATGAGGCCGAAATCAAGTGCGCCGAGGCTCATGAGGTTGGCCGAAACACCGCCCCTGAGCATGCCGAAACTGGTCATCAGCATGGTGATCGGAATCACCAACGCCGCAATCAGCGCCGCGCGGAAATTGCCGAGCAGCAGGAATAGCACGACGATGACGAGCAACGCGCCTTCGATCAGGTTTTTCGAAACCGTCTTGATCGTGGAATTAACCAGCGATGTGCGGTCGAGGACCGGCTGCACCACCACGTCGGTCGGCAGCGAGGCATTGATTTCATCCAGCCTTGCCGCCACCGCCGAGGCGACCGTTCGGCTATTCTCACCGATCCGCATGACCGCAGTGCCAACGACAACTTCCTTGCCGTTCTCCGATGCCGAACCATAGCGAATCGCCTGGCCGAGACGAACCTGCGCCACTTGATCGAGCCGGATCGGCACGCCTTCGCGCGTGGCGATAACGGTTCCAGCTAGCTCCCCAATGTTGCGGATGCGCGCATCGGAACGCACGGCCAACCCTTCGCCACCACGGTCGACGACGCCGGCGCCGACCCCGACATTGTTCTGCTCCAGCGCCTGCGCGAGAGCCGTCAAATCCATGCCGAGCGCGGCGAGCCGCTGCATGTCAGGGATCACCTGGAACTGCTTTACATAGCCGCCAATCGTATCCACCCCGGCAAGACCCGGCGTGTTTTTGAGCAGCGGCGCAACGATCCAGTCCTGCGCTGTGCGCAGATAAGTCGCCTTATCGGCTTCGCTTACAAGGCGATCCCCTTCCGGCGTTATATAGCTGCCATCGGGTTGTAGTCCTGGCTCGCCGGGCTTGTGGGTGTCCTCGTCGCGATGTTCGAGATGGACCGTCCACATATAGACTTCGCCGAGCCCGGTCGCGATCGGCCCCATGGTAGGCGTTGCGCCTTCGGGTAGACCTTCCTCCGCGACGCGCAAGCGTTCCGACACTTGTTGGCGCGCGAAATAGATATCGGTCGATTCTGAGAACACAGCCGTGATCTGGGCAAATCCATTGCGGCTGAGGGATCGGGTGTATTCGAGACCCGGCACGCCCGCGAGCGCGGTTTCGATAGGAAAAGCGACTTGTGTCTCGACCAGTTCAGGCGAGAGTGCAGGCGCAACGATATTTACCTGAACCTGGTTGTTGGTGATGTCGGGAACGGCATCGATCGGCAGACGACTGATCGCCCAGCCCCCGATCACCGCGGCGATGAGCGTCATGAGCAGGATGAACCAGCGCCGCTCGACTGAGAATGTGACAATACGGTCGATCATGATCAATGTCCGTGCTCCGCTTCGCCCTTGCCTAGCTCTGCCTTAAGGGTGAAGCTGTTCAGCCCGGCGAGCCGTTCATCACCCTTCAGTCCCGACGTCACCACCACGTTGCCTCCGCTTGGGTTTCCAAGCGTGACGGGCGTGGCCTTGAAGCCATGATCGGTACGCACAAACACGGTGGGGCGTCCCTCAACCGTCTGGATCGCGTTTTGCGGAACGAGCACCGATCCGGCACCGCCGCCCGGCAGTCGGATCGAGGCGGTGACAGGTTCCCCGACCCGCCACTGTCCGGAGCGATTATCGATGACGGCGATCACCGTTGCGAGGCGAGTAGCCTCGTCAAGTATCGGTGATACGAAGTCGACTCGCGCTACCGACCTGCGGTCGCCGGAGACGATCTCGATTTCAGAGCCGGGCCTTACCCTTCCAGCATCGGCCGGGGAGAGCGCGACAGTGACCGCGACGCGCGACAGGTTGGCGATGCGGAACAGCTCGGCATCGGCCGCGACGGTTTGGCCCAGGGTTGCGCTGCGCGAGACGACCTGCCCCGACAAGGGTGCCGTCACTCCGATACGGTTGAGCGCACCACCTCGGCCACCCGCTGCAGCGACTTGCTGCTGAGCAAGGCGCTGCGCGATGCGGGCCTCGGTCGCGGCAGTGCGAGCGGCGATCAGATCCTGTTCGGGCGAAACGCGCTGGTCGAACAGGCTCTGCTCGCGACGCAGGTTTGATTCCGCAAGGGTCAGTCGTGCCCGAGCCGCTTCGATCTCGGCATTGAGCGAAGCGGCCTCACGGCTTTCGATGATCGCAAGCGTCTGCCCTTGCCCAACTGACTGACCGAGGTGACGGGTCAGTGAAACCACCCGTCCGCCGATGGCGGCGGACACGACCTGCATCCCTTGCGGATCGCCCTCGATCGTCGCCGGCAACGTCAACGCACCGCCGCCGCTACGGACGACACGGACCAGTTCGATTCCTGCCTTGCGTATCTGTTCAGGGCTGAGGTCGATGACGCCCTCTTCTTCGGCGTGGCTGGCTTTTTCGGCGGTAGTGACGTTCTCGGCCGTTTCCGGAGCGGGCTCACCACTAGAGCAACCGGCCAGCAGCAATGCAGCGAAGCTGAGCGGCAATGCCGCTTTCAAATAGGACTTCATGGTCAATTTCCCTGTTCAGGCGCAGGAGCGGTCAGACGCTCAAGCCGTGCCCTGGCATTCTGATAGACAGCGCGTGTGTCGATTGCGGCGAGCCGGGTCTCGGCCAGCATCCTTTCGGCATCGAGCAGTTCGAGCTGCCCGAATTTACCTTCGCGATAACCGATCCGCGCGATACGGGCGGCTTCCTGTGAGGCTGCAAGAGCAGGACCGTTGGCTGCCCGCGCCAGGGTTGCAGCATTATCCGCTTCCGTCCGGGCATCGAGGATCGCTTGCTCAACATCGAGCCGGGTCATGCGGCGTTGTGCTTCGACCCGGTTGCGCTCGGCGCTTGCCTGCCCCACGGCGGCTCTGCCCGAGTTGAACAGCGGGATCGGAACCGAAATGCTGAACAATACAGCAGTGTCGTTCGATTCCGAGAATCGCCGCACACCCGGCCCAACTGTCACGTCTGGAATGCGCTGTGACCTTGCAAGCCGCACACCGGCATCGGCAACCGCAAGATCCGCATCGGCGGCAGCGAGCGCCAAGGCGCCCTCGGCGCTTGGCACCAGTTGGGGACCATAGGAGCCAGACAGAGTATCCAGCCAAGCAAGATCAAGGGGCCCGACCACAGGCTGTCCGATCCTGCGACCGAGATTGATGCGCGCACTCTCGAGGATTCGCCGGGCGTTTTCGGCCGCCGCCTCGGCGTTGACACGGGCAACGTCCGCTCGCTGTTCTTCGATTGGCGAAGCCCGTCCGGCCCGAACGCGCACGCGCGCGCCATTCAAGGCGTCGTTCGCGATGCGCGTCTGATCAAGAGCTGTCGTCAGCCGCCGTTCGGCTGCCACCGCATCGATGTAGAGCTGCGTGACCTGAAGCCGGATATCGGCCTCTGTGATGGCGGCGGCAAGCTGCGCGCGTGTCGTACGTGCGTCGGCAACGGCGATCCGGGCTGACCGCTTGCCGCCAAGCTCGATCGGGATCGAAACTCCGACGGTAGTTTCAGCACCCCGAAGCCCACGATAGAGGCCCGTGCCGGCAATATTCTCTACCTCTGTCGAAACGGTTGGATTGGGACGCAGGCCCGCGATGGTCCGGCCTGCCTCGGCAGCAGCGATGTCGGCGCGAGCCGCGTCGGCGGCGGGGGCGCTGCCTCCGGCGGCCGCAACCGCCTGATCAAGAGTAAGCGGCGGGGCCGCAGGAGGAGCGTAACCGACCGATTGAGGCCGCCTGCCGAGGATTGATGTGAGTGGGTAAGTGACGTCCATAAGGACGTCGTTATGGACGTCCTGTTCGAGAGCGAGGG
>NZ_MEFH01000085.1:0-24936 GCF_001725095.1 Sphingopyxis sp. SCN 67-31
TTACTTCCTGTCGATCCATCCATGCCGACCTCCAAACAGCCAGCAGCTTGAATCACAATCCTGCGCCAATGGAAATCCTGAATGTAAACGAAACCTAGGGCCTGTGGGGATTCGGGTTTCGGCGCGGTTTCTCCCTTCCGCCACCCTGATTCCTCCCCTTTCGTCACCCTGAACTTGTTTGGCAATTATCCTTTTCGGACAGGTAGCTGTTCCCCGGCGAAAGCCGGGGTCCAGATGGCACAGCGCTGCCTCGCATGGACCCCGGCTTTCGCCGGGGATCACCAGCGTCCCTGTCTCAGGGGTATAACCAAACGAGTTCAGCATGACGAAGAAATCTGAGCCACTTGTCCGTTCGGGCGCGCCCCGCTTGCAGCCGGACCCGAAAGATCACAGCCCGAAGGGATAGGTATCGGGCCAGTCCTTGCGGTCGCCATCGCGGAGGTTAGCCTCCGGCGCGGCGGCGGCGCGTTTCCCAACCCTTTTTCGCGGCCGCCGATCGCTTCTCCGCGCTCTGGCTCGACCCGCCCTTGTGGCCGCCCTTGCGCGATGAAGCGTGGCTTTCCTTCTTGCCGCGGCCCGACCCCGATTTCTTGCCGCCGCCCGATTCCTTGTTCACCGTCGCCCAGGCGCGGCGCTCGGCCTCGGCATGGCCGACGCCGCGCTTCTCATAACCTTCCTCGATATGCTCGGCCTTGCGTTTCTGCTTGCCGGTATAGCTCGATTTGTCGCCGCGGGGCATGATCGCTCTCCTTCCTCTCTTCCCCGACAACCGCTCGACCAGGACGAGGTTCCGCGCGCGACGCGGCGCGTTTCGCTGTCCGCCGAACGGGTGGGGCGCGGGCGCTCCATGCAAAAAGCGGGACGATCCAGAGGGTTGCCGGCGGCGCCAAAAAAAGCCGCCCCCATTCTTATAATTTGAATCAAGTTTATGAAAAATAAAAATAATCTTCGACAGGAACTCTGCCGGGCCGCGCCGCGTCGAGCCTGCATCAGACATGGGAGACTCAACATGGCCTATTCACGCATGACCGGGCTTGCGGCCCTCGCGCCCCTTGCGCTTCTTGCTGCCTGCGGTAGCCCGGACAAGGCGCGGCAGGACGACAGCGGCGCCATGCCCGACGGAGAGATGACCCCGACCGAAGGAAGCATCGCGGCGGTCGATCCTCAGACCTTCGCCAACCGCATCGCCGCCAGCGACCAGTTCGAAATCGAATCCGCCAAGATCGCGCAGAGCAAGGCGAAGTCGAAGGCGCTTCGCGATTTCGCGGCGAAGATGGTCACCGACCACACCGCATCGAGCGCCAAGCTGAAGGCCGCCGCGACGACACAGGGGCTGACGGTGGACGCGTCGCCCAACGCCCAGCATCGCACCGACCTTGCCGCGCTGCGGGCGGCAACCGCCGACGATTTCGACAGCCTCTACAAGGAACAGCAGATGCGGGCGCACGAGGCGGCGCTTGCCGAACTCAACGGCTATGCCGACAGCGGAACGCAGGATGCGCTGCGCGATTTCGCGCAGGCGACCGCGACGGTGGTCGACGGGCATCTCTCGATGCTGCGCGGCATCGACGTTCCGGCCCGCAACGCCGCGGCGACGGGCACCGCCCCGTCGACCCCCGCAGCACCGCCGCCGGCCGCGCCTGTGGACAAGACACCCGCGCAGTAGCGCCGCGATCTTGTCCTTCGCGGCGAGCGGGGACGGAATCGTCGAACGGGCCGGGCGCGAATCGCGACGAAGCGAGCGCCCGGCTAACATGGGTGAGGGACCCCCGTACATCGGGGGTTCATCATCCGGACCGGTTCCGAGGTACCATTCCATGCCTTTCCGCGAAATTCTCGACAGTCTGCTGACGCCGCGCGAACGCATCGCGTGGGAGGCCTGCCTGGCGCGCAACGCCCGCGACCATGGCAAGGGCGCCGATCTGATCCGCGAGGGCGAACGGCCGCGGGCGCTGCATGTCGTGCTCGACGGGTGGGCGCAGAAATACAAGCAGCTTCCCGATGGCCGGCGCCAGATACTGGCGCTCTATCTGCCCGGCCAGCTTTGCGACCTCGACCTGTTCACCGTCAGCCGCAGCGATCATTCGCTCGCCGCGGTCCGCCGCCTGTGTGTGGCGGAGATCGGGCGCGCTGAGGCGTGCGACCTGCTGCACCGCTGCCCCAGCCTTTCGCAGATATTCTGCTGGAGCGAGCTTGTCGCCGGCGCGATCCAGCGCGAATGGATGATCAGCATCGGGCAGCGCAACGCGCAGGAGCGCGTCGCGCACCTGCTGTGCGAGCTGTATGTCCGCCAGCGCGGCAAGGCGCCGCCGAATGCCGGCGCGTGCGATTTCCTGCTCACCCAGTGGCAGATCGCGGAGGCGACCGGCCTGACCCAGGTTCATGTCAACCGCACGATTCAGGAACTGCGCCGGTGCTGCGGGGTCGAGATTCGCCAGCTGCGGCTGGAGCTTTCCGACTTCGAGGGGCTGGCGGCGCTCGCGTCATTCAACGCAAACTACCTCCATTTCAACGAAGCCCCCTCCGCCGTCGAGCGCGTCGCGCCGCTGTTCGAGCCTGTCGAGACGATGGCGCCGCTGGGCCGCTTGCCGCTGGCGGCTCCTATCCTGCCGGCGTCCGTGCCGGCGCGCAGGATGTGATTTTTGGTTCCGGGGGCGGCACGAAGGAGAGAGACATGAAGGTCGCCGATTGCATGAGCCGGGACATATGCGTCCTGTCGCTCGACAATTCGCTCCAGTCCGCGGCGCAACTGATGGCGGAAATGGATTCGGGATTCCTTCCCGTCGCCGACAAGGATGAGCTGATCGGCATCGTCACCGACCGCGACATCGCCATTCGCGGCGTTGGCATGGGGCTTGCCCCCTCCGCGGGCGTCGAGGAAGTGATGAGCGACGAGGTGCGCTATTGCTTCGCCGATGATGAGGTCGAGAAGGTGCTCCACACGATGGGCACGCTGCAGGTGCGCCGGCTGCCCGTTCTCGACCGCGACAAGCGGCTGGTCGGCGTGGTGTCGCTCAGCGACCTCGCGACGAACGGCGCGGCGCCTGCGGCCGGCGCGGCGCTCGGCGATATCGCGCAGCCCAGCGAACACCATTCGCAGCGCCTGTAAGGCGCCGGGGTCCGGTCAGGACGTCGGCGCGTCGCCCCCGTCTTCCGCCTCCAGCCCATGATATTTGAGCTGGAGATAGCGCTCGCGCGTCGCGAGCTTGTCGAGTTCGCCCGCGGCCAGACTGCGCGCGGCCTCGCCGATCTCGCGTTCGAGCATCCTGAGGCCGCCGACCAGCGTTTCGTCGGGGGTACGGCCGGCGTGCGCCTCGCCGCGCAGCCCGGCGGGGATGCGCTGATAGCCCGCGACCAACTCGGGCAGATCCTCGCCGACGAGCTTGCGGATGTTGCCGGCCGCCGGGGTCGCGGGGTCGAGCGTCTGGAGCTGCGGCGCGAGCAGGTCGAGCTGGACGCCGATGCCGTCGACGAGTTGGCGCGCCGGCGCGGGGAGCGCGGGGCGCTGCGCCTCCAGCCATATCTCGGTACGCCCCGCGAGCTGCTTGAGGTCGGCCTTGGGCAGGTCGGCCTGGCGCGGTTCGGGGAAGGGCGGCCATTTGCCGAACAGGATCGCGACGCCGATCAGCAGCAGCGTGACCGCCATCACCCCGGCAAAGCCGAGCGGCTGGATCAGCATGCCGAACAGCGCCGCCGCGATCAGCACCGCGCCGCCTGCCATGCAGATGCGGCCGATCTTCCGGAACAGATGCTGGCGACGCAGCGCCATGCTCTTGGTGCCGATCGGCCGCCGGCGTTCGCGCGACCGCTCGATCGCGGCATTGCCGAGCATGATCGTCTGATCGGTCTCATTCATCGCCATCGCCGCCTCGTCAGCCCTCGAGCGCCGCGAGCGGACTGTCGGCGCCGCCGACGCTCGCCTGCGCCTGGCTCGCGCCCTCGGCGCGCGCGATATAGCCCTTCGACTTGGCGACCTCGCCTTCCAGCGCCGTCACCGTCGTCTTCATCGTGTCGAGCGCCTTCAGCTTGAAGGTGTCGATTGCGTCCATCGTGTCGTAGATGTTCTGAAAGGCGCGGCTCAGCGTCTCCATCGGGATCGTGCTCGATGCCGCCTGTTCGTGGATGCGCGCGGTGTTGTCCTTGAGCATCTTCGACGTGCCGTCGATGATGTTCGCGGTCGTCGTGTTGAGCGCGGTGATCTGTTCGAGCACCAGCTTCTGGTTGGTCATCGCCTGCGCCACGGTGATCGCGGTCTTGAGCGCCCCGACGGTGGTCGTGCTGGCGCGGTCGACCCCCTTCACCAGTTCGACATTGTTCTTCTTGACGAGATCGAGCGCGAGATAGCCCTGCACCGTCACCGCCATCTGGGTCAGCAGGTCCTGCGTGCGCTGACGGGCATAGAAGAGCGCATTTTCGCGCAGGATCTTCGCCTTGGCCGGGTCGCTGCCGTCGAGTTCGTTCGCCTTCGCCTCCAGCCGCTGGTCGAGCGTGTTCGCGATGTGGACCATCTGCTCCAGCTTGCCCATCGATTCCCACATCTTGCGGCGTTCGACGTCGATGGCGGCATTGTCCATCAGCAGCTCGTCCTTGCCGTTGGCGAGCGCGGTCAGGATGCCGCTGATGTGAGTCTGGGCGCTGCGATACTGCGCGAAATAATTGCTGACCTTGCTGCCAAAGATCTTGTCGAGGAAACCGCGCTTGGTCAGCAGCTTGCCGTTCGCCGACGGGTCGAGCCGTTCGACGGTGGTGCGCAGTTCGATCAGATTCTGGCCGATGTCGGTGTCGCGGTCCATCGCCCGGACCGGGCGGTCGAGGAAGCGGTTGCTGTGGCTCGCCGCCTCCAGCATCTCCTTGCGGCCCATGTTGGTGATCTGGTCGATGCGCTTGCCGAACTCGGGCGAATTCTCGTCCTGCGCGACGAGATCGTCGATGAAGCTGTCGACGCGTTCCTCCAGCTTCGATTTCTGCTCGGTCGACAGCGGCACCAGCCCGGCGGCCTTTTCGGGCGACACGGCCGGGACAGGTTCGGGCGGCGTCAGCTTCAGTTCATCGGTGGCGGTCGCCGTCGCGGTGTCTTCGCTCATTCCACTTCCTTCCAGCCCTCAAGTCGGCTCTGGGCCGAAGCCTATATGGCACGCGGCACTGTGTTGTTCAAGCATCACACCTCTTGCGGCCGATTCAGGAACGGCGCGATCCACGCGGAGAGGATGAGCTGCGCCATATGATAGACGAGGATCGGCACCAGCACCACGCCCGCGATGGCCGGGGGAAAGAGCGTCGCGGCGAGCGGCGCGCCCACCGCGATGCTTTTCTGCGCGCCCGCGAAGAGCAGGGTGACGCGGTCGGGCCGGCGCAGGCGCAGCAGCCCGCCCAGGGCCCAGGCGGCCGCAAAGGCCAGCGCGAGCAGCGCCGCAACCGCGGCGAAGGTGATGCCGATCTCGCGGCCGTCGAGCCGGGTCCAGATGCCGCCGACCACCGCCGCGGAAAAGGCGACATAGACCGCGATGGCGATCGAGGTGCGATCCATGAAGGTCGCCAGTTCGCGATGCCGCAGCACCCAGGGACGCAGCCAGCGCTGCGCCGCCTGCCCCGCGACGAAGGGCAGCAGCAGGATCAGGGCGATGCGCAGCGCCGCCGCGCCGCTGATCGCGCCCGCGTTCCCCGCGAGCGCGGCGAAGAGGAGCGGGGAGGCGATGACCCCGGTCAGGTTGAGCAGCGCGGCGGCGACGACGCTCGCCGCGACATTGCCGCCCGCCATGCTGCTCGATGCGGTTGCCGACTGGACGGTCGAAGGCAGGATGCCTAGGAAGAGGAAGCCAAGCGCCAGGGTCGCGGGCAGGAAGGGCGCGGTCGCTGCCTGCGCGACAACGCCGAGCAGCGCCATGCCGCCGAAGCAGAAGGCGAGGCCAGCGCCCTGCAGCTTCCAGTTGCGGACGCCGTGCAGCACCTCGTCGCGCGGCAGCCGCACACCGTTGAGGAAGAAGAGCAGGACGATCGCCGCGGTCGACACGCCCTGCGCTACGGGCACCGCCTCGCCGCGCACCGGCAGCAGGCTGGCGATCAGGATCGTCGCGAGCAGGACGGGGACGAAGCGGTCGGGGAAGATGCGTGCGAGCATGATCGGGGCGATGGCGGGATGCGCGGGGATTGGCAAGACTCGTCAACAGGCGCTCCCCCCGCTGGAAGATGAATCGGGTACAGGACCCAGCGCTCCGCGCCGGGACGGCGCCGCGGGTGCCCTTTGTAGCTTTGGCCGTTGCCGGGCGAGCGCAGCCTCGTGGGCGCGCGAGGGGACAGGCGGCGCGGCGAGAGCGGGATTTTCGGCATCGAGTGGAGAGGCTGGCGCCGCGCGGTTTTGCAGGACAGAGATTTCCTGCGCGCGCCTGCGCGAATCCTTTTCCATCCGACGATGCCGTCGCTACAGGGCGTCCATGTCCCGCATCCTCATCCTCGCCGCGCTCCCCGAAGAGGCGGACGCCCTTTTCCCCGGGGAGGGCGTGCGCACCGCCGATGGCTTCGCCATCCGCCGCCTTGCGGTGCGGGGGCATGCCCTCGCCGTTGCGACCTGTGGGCTCGGCAAGGTCCATGCGGCGCTTGCCGCCGGCCTGTTCGGCGGCGACGCCGACCTGTTGCTGATGAGCGGGACCTGCGGCGCGCTCGATGCCGAGGCGGGGCGCGCCTATTGGCTCGCCGAGGCGGTGCAGCATGATTACGGCACGGTGCGTCCCGACCGCTTCGACCGCTATCGCGCGGGCGAATGGCCGGCGGGAGAGGTGGGCGAGGCGCATTTCGCTGCCATGCCCGATCCCGGGCTGGGCCTGCCGCATGCGCGAATCGCGAGCGGCGACAGCTTCATCGCCTGCCCCGACGTGGCGGCCGGGCTCGTGCGCGGCCTTGGCGCGACGCTCGTCGATATGGAGGTGGGCGCCGTCGCGCAGGTCGCCGCGCGGCTCGGCAAGCCGTGGGCGGCGGTCAAGGCTGTCACCGATACGGCGGACGAGGGAAGCAGCCGCGACTTTCACGCGAACCTCGTCCGCGCCGCCCGCGCGGCGGCGATGGAGGTCGAGCGGCTGATCGCGATGCTGTGACATCGGCAATTTTGTTGCGCCGCAGCAGCAAATTCGCTAGGCGCGCCGCCGAAGTGCGGCGCAGCGCCGCCATGCCCCCGTTAAGGTATTTTCTGATGTCATTGCGTAATATCGCCATTATCGCGCACGTCGATCATGGCAAGACAACCCTTGTCGACCAGCTTTTCCGCCAGTCGGGCACCTTCCGCGACAATCAGCGCGTCGATGAGCGCGCGATGGATTCGGGCGATCTCGAAAAGGAACGCGGGATCACCATCCTCGCCAAATGCACCTCGGTCGAATGGGGTGAGGGCGAAGAAAATGGGGGTGCGGGCACGACGCGGATCAACATCGTCGACACGCCGGGCCACGCCGACTTCGGCGGCGAGGTCGAGCGCATCCTGTCGATGGTCGATGGTGTCATCCTGCTCGTCGACGCGGCCGAAGGGCCGATGCCGCAGACCAAGTTCGTCACCGGCAAGGCGCTGGCGCTCGGCCTGCGTCCAATCGTCGTCGTCAACAAGATCGACCGCAGCGACGCGCGTCCCGCCGAAGTGCTCGACGAGGTGTTCGAGCTGTTCCTGACGCTCGACGCGAGCGACGAGCAGCTCGATTTCCCGATTCTCTATGCCTCGGGCCGCTCTGGCTTCGCCTCGCCGGACCCCGATGCGCGCGACGGCGACTTCAAGCCGCTGTTCGAAACGATCGTCGGCCATGTTCCCGCGCCGGGCCTCGACCCCGACGGACCGTTCAGTTTCCTCGCGACGCTGCTCGATCGCGACAATTTCATCGGCCGCGTGCTCACCGGGCGCGTCCAGTCGGGGACGGTCAAGGTCAACCAGCCGATCCATGCGCTCGACGCCGACGGCAAGGTGATCGAGACGGGCCGCGCGTCGAAGCTGCTCGCCTTTCGCGGGCTCGACCGCGTGCCGGTCGAGGAAGCCCGCGCGGGCGACATCGTCGCCATCGCGGGCCTCACCAACGCCACCGTCGCGAACACCATCGCCGACCCGAGCGTCAGCGAGCCGATCGCCGCGCAGCCGATCGACCCGCCGACGCTGTCGATGCGTTTCGCGGTCAATGATTCGCCGATGGCGGGGCGCGAGGGCAGCAAGGTGACGAGCCGGATGATCCGCGATCGCCTGATGCGCGAGGCCGAGACCAACGTCGCGATCCGCATCACCGAAAGCGCCGACAAGGACAGCTTCGAGGTCGCGGGGCGCGGCGAGTTGCAGCTCGGCGTCCTGATCGAGACGATGCGCCGCGAGGGTTTCGAACTGGGCATCAGCCGTCCGAGGGTGCTGTATCAGACCGACGAGAACGGCCAGCGCACCGAGCCCTATGAAACCGTGGTCATCGACGTCGACGACGAGCACAGCGGCACGGTGGTCGAGAAGATGCAGGTGCGCAAGGCCGAGCTGACCGACATGCGTCCGTCGGGCGGCGGCAAGACGCGCATCACCTTCAGCGGCCCGTCGCGCGGCCTGATCGGCTATCACGGCGAATTCCTGTCCGACACGCGCGGCACCGGCATCATGAACCGCCTGTTCGACCGATACGGCCCCTACAAGGGCGCGATCGAGGGCCGCAAGAACGGCGTCCTGATCTCGAACGGCGCGGGCGAGGCGGTGGCCTATGCGCTCGGCCCGCTCGAAGAACGCGGCATCCTCTTCGTCTCGCCCGGCGAGGCGCTCTATGAGGGGATGATCATCGGCGAGAATGCGAAGCCCGACGACCTCGAGGTCAACCCGATGAAGTCGAAGCAGCTCACCAACTTCCGCTCGACGGGCAAGGACGACGCGATCCGCCTGACACCGCCGCGCCGGATGACGCTCGAACAGGCGATCGCTTATATCGACGACGACGAGATGGTCGAGGTGACGCCGAAGAACATCCGCCTGCGCAAGGCGATCCTCGACCCGCACGAGCGCAAGAAGGCGGCGCGCAAGAAGGAAGCGGCATAGGCGGCAGGACAGGCCGGCGAGGCTTGCGTTAACCGTCTTTTCACGGCGGCGGTCTAGGGCCGAATGCGAGGGACCGCTCGGTAAAAGAGGGGCCCATGCATATCGCCGGGGAGACGCGCCGCCTGCGGGACGAGCATACCGCGCTGGCCACTTTGTCGCACTATCTGCTCGATCTGGTAGCCGCGCCCGAACCGCCGCGGCCGACCGAGATCGAGGCGGTGCGCGGCCTGTTCCACGATACGCTGGTCCGCCACCTGAAATGCGAGGATTGGGCGCTCTATCCGCGCCTGCGCGACAGCGGCGATCCCGCGCTTGCCGATCTGGCGCAGCTTTTCGTGGCGGAGATCGGCACCCTCGCCGACGAATATGCGCGCTATGACGGCCTGTGGCCCACCGGGCGAATCGCGGCCGAATGGCCGCGGTTTCGCCGCGAGACGCGGGCGATCCTCGCCGCGCTGCGGCGGCGCATGGCGCGCGAGGAACGGGAGCTTTATCCCGTCGCAGAATAGGGGCAATTTCTGGCGACAATGCTTGATTTGCCGGCCATCCTCGCCTAGCCGCGCGGCAGTTTCTGGAGATTGACGATGACCGATACGCCCCCCGACCGCCTGTCGACCAACCCGCGCTCGCCGCATTTCGACATGGAGGTGCTGCAGCGCGGCATCGGCATCCGCTTCAAGGGCAAGGAACGCACCGACGTCGAGGAATATTCGATCTCCGAAAGCTGGATCCGCGTCGCGGCGGGCAAATCGAAGGACCGTTTCGGCCAGCCGATGACGATCAAGCTGTCGGGCGAGGTCGAAGCGTGGTTCGAGGATGACGCCGACGAGAGCGGCGAGGAATAAGTCGAGCCCCTCCCCGCAGGGGAGGGCCGGCTCAGCCGCCGAGCGAGGCGGCGACGATGTCGAGGCCGTTGCCGGGCTTCCAGTCGTTCTGCGTCCACACCGGGGTATCGAACGCCTTGCGCTCGGGCTGGGCGGCGCCGTCCGCATAGATGAAGCCCTGCACCGGATTGGCGCGCAGTCCGAGGTCGCCGATCGGCGCATACCAGACGCGGACCATGCTCCAGTCGCCGGCGTCGCTGACGTCGATGACACGGACGTTGCGCTCGATCTGGCCGCGGCGGCCGTTGATCGGCGACCAGTTGGCATGATCGATCAGGATTTCGCGGTCGCTGACGACCTTCTTGACCACCGCGACGTGGCCCGACGGCATGCCGCGTGTGCCGGCAAAGGCCATCACCGCGCCCTTGCGGGGTTCGTGGCCGCGATCGTAGCTGCCCGCCGCTTGCGACCACCAGGTCTTGGCGTTGCCGCGGATCTCGACGCCCGATTCGGCGCGGGCGAAGGGGACGCACTGAAGATAGTCGGCGGCGATCGCGGGGACGCTGGCGATCAGCGAGGTGCACAGCGCGACGGCACCCAGAAAGCGGCGATGGAGCATGAAAGGCGACCCCCATTTGGCTTGTCTTCAAGCGTTGCAGCGTCCCTGCCGCAGCTTTCGGGCGCCACCAACCGCCTAGCGACGAATCGCGCTACTGCTGCGGTGGGTGGGGGAACCTTTTGTTAAGGCTTTCGATTCGTCGCGGCACGCCATCGGATCGTCGCCGATCCAGCCCGGCCGGAACGGCCCGTCACGCCGCGGCTGTGGCCAGATTCTCGGGCGGGCGGAACAGCGTCAGTACGTCGGCGGCGGGCATCGGGCGCCCGTAATAATAGCCCTGGATGTTGCTGCAGCCGAGTGCGCGCAACGTGTCGACTTCGATCTCGGTCTCCGCCCCCTCGGCGGTGGTCGACATGCCCAGGCTGTCGGCGAGCGCGACGACGGCACGGATGATCGCGATCGATTCGATGCTGCCCTTTGCGGCGCCGACGACGAAGCTGCGATCGACCTTGATCGTCGAGAATTGCGTCTTGCGAAGATAGCCGAGCGACGAATAGCCGGTGCCGAAATCGTCGAGGCTGAGGCGGATGCCGAGCCCGATGAGCTGGTCGAGAAGCTGCGCCGCGCCGCCGCCATCGCGCAGGAAGACGCTTTCGGTCACCTCGATCTCTAGCCGGTGCGGCGGCAGTCCCGACTGCGCGAGCGCCGAGACGACGACCGAGGCGAAATTGGGGTCGGTGAGCTGTTCAGCCGACACGTTGATCGCGACCTTCAGGTTCGCGGGCCAGCGCATCGCCTCGTGGCACGCGGTACGCAGCACCCATTCGCCGATCGGCGCGATCAGCCGCGAATCCTCGGCCAGCGGGATGAAACGGCCGGGCGGGACGGAGCCGAGTTTCTGGTTGGTCCAGCGGATCAGCGCCTCGAAGCCGTTCAGCGTCCCGTCCTCTGCGGTGACGACGGGCTGGTAATAGAGTTCGAATTCCCCGCGATCGAGTGCGCCGCGCAGTTCCTGCTCCATCACGCGCCGCTCTTCGGCCTGCGCGTGGAGCGAGGCGACATAGGCGGCGACGACGTTGCCGCCCTTGTCCTTCGACTTGTAGAGCGCGAGGTCGGCGTTGCGCGTCAGCGTCTCGACCGTCGCGCCGTCCTGCGGGCCGATCGCATAGCCGACGCTGGCACCGACGAAGAGCTGGTGGTTGTCCACGACATAGGGGCGGCTGAGCGTCGCGATGATCCGCCGCGCCATCTCCTCGGCCTCGTCGGCGGACGGGGCCTGGTGAAGCACCACCGCGAATTCGTCGCCGCCGAGGCGGCCGCAGGTCATGCTGCGGTCCATCATCCCCTTGAGCCGCGCCGCGACCTGCGCGAGCAGCTTGTCGCCGATGGGGTGTCCCAGCGTATCGTTCACCGCCTTGAAGCGGTCGAGGTCGATCATCAGCAGCGCGCAGCGCGACCGGGCGCTCTGCGCCTGGTCGAGCGCGCGGGCCAGCGCCTCGTTGAGGCTGAGGCGATTGGGCAGGCCTGTCAGATTGTCGAAGCGCGCCATCTTGGCGATCTGCTCGGCCGAAACCCGCTGTTCGGTCACGTCCGATCCGACGCCGCGAAAGCCGAGGAATTTGCCCGCCTCGTCGAGGCGCGGAGAGGCCGACAATTCCCACCAGCGCGGCTTGCCGCCGATCGTCACCGGGACGATCAGGTTGGAAAAGCTTTCGCGCCGTTTCATCCGCTCGGCCATATCGTGCAGACTGCGGTGGAAATTCCCCGTCTCCCACGCGTCCCCCGACAGCGCCTGGACCAGCGGCTGTCCCTCGAGCGCGTCGGCCGCCGCGCCGAGCGCATAGGCGAGGCGCGGCGAGACGTGGACGAGGCGGCGGTTGCTGTCGGTCTGCCACAGCCAGTCGGCCGAGGTTTCCTCGAATTCGCGCAGCAGCAGGCTGACCGTCTCGCTCTTTTCATGCAGCACCTCTTCGGCGCGGCGGAAACGGATATGGTTCTGCGCGAACCGAATGCAGAAGAAGCTTAGGAGCAGGCCCGCGGCGACCGCGACGACGGCGAGCTGGGGCGCGCCGGCGCGGACGAGCGCAACGGCCGCCGACAGGCTGACCGGCGCGATATAGAGGATGCACACGGTTGGAAGGCTGTGCGCGATCATTGCCAGCGTCAGCATCATCAGCAGGGTGGTGGCCCACATCGCAAGCGCATGGTCGGTGCCGGGCGACAGCCCCTGCAGCCAGAAAGGCACTGTCCAGAGCAGCGCCGAATAGAAGGCGTGCCGGTTGCACAGCGCGAATTCGGCGGGCCCCGCGATCCGCGCTTCCCCCAGCGGCCGGGTGGCGAACGAACGATAGGACCACAGGCTGAAGCTCAGCGCGCAGGTGAGCCAGCCGGCGACGATCACCGAGCGGACGTGGGGCACCATGGTGAAGGCGGCGATCAGCGCCATCGCGACGCCCATCCACAGCCGCAGCGAGCCCCGGCCGCGAAGCGGCGCAAGCTGGAGCTGGCGAAGGTGCGCGATGTCCCGGTGCGACGCCCCCAGCCCCAACAGGGTGCGCACGGAAACGTCATCGGCCGGATTCTGGTCGGTCAACAGGCTTTTCACGCCGCCTGTGTAGCGGGGCGGGGTTACCCGAAGGTAACTGCGCCCGCTCCGTCCCGGCGCTTTCGTGTCGGGATGGAGCGAATCGGGCGCCGAACGGGCCCGCCGTCAGGCGGCGATGGCAAAGGGCTGAATCTCGCCCGCCAGATATTGCGCGCGCGCCTTCGACCGGCTGAGCTTGCCCGAGCTGGTGCGCGGCAGGGTGCGCGGCGGGATCAGCTCGACGAGGCAGTTCATGCCGGTGATCGCGCGGACGCGGTCGCGGATCGCCTCGCGCAGCGCGACACGCTCGGCCTCGTCGCTGGTGCGGCACTGGACGAGCACGGCGGGCGTTTCCTCGCCTCCGGGGGCGGTGATCGCGAAGGCGGCGATGTCGCCGGACTTGAAGCCGGGCAGCTGCTCGACCGCCCATTCGATATCCTGCGGCCAGTGATTCTTGCCGTTGATGATGATCATGTCCTTGGCCCGGCCGACGATATAGATGTAGCCGTCGGACAGATAACCCATGTCGCCGGTGTCGAGCCAGCCGTCCTGCATGCAGGCGGCGGTCGCATCGGGATCGCGGTAATAGCCGGTCATCAGCGACGGACCGGTGCACCACACCTTGCCGACCGTCTGGTCGGGCAGGACATGGCCTTCCTCGTCGCGCACCTCGATCGTCATGTCGCGCACCGCGCGGCCGCAATTGACGATCGCGCGATAGCGGGTCGGGCGGTCGCCGTTGCCCGCGGCGCCCGACAGTTCGGTCTCCTCGACCAACTCGACGACGATCCCTTCGCCCGGCGGCATGATGCTGACCGCGAGCGTCGCCTCGGCGAGGCCATAGCTCGGCAGGAAGGCGCCGGCCTGGAAACCCGCTTCGGCAAAGGCGTCGACGAAGGCCTGCATCACGTCGGGGCGGATCATGTCGGCGCCGTTGCCCGCGACGCGCCAGCGCGACAGGTCGAAGCGGTCGGCGACATTGGTCTGGCTGGAGATGCGGCGGGCGCAGATGTCGTAGCCGAAGGTCGGCGAATAGCTGAGCGTCGTACCCTCGTTGCGGCTGATGAGGTCGAGCCAGGCGAGCGGCCGGCGCGCGAAATCCTCGGTCTTGAGATAATCGACCGACACCTGGTTGGCGACCGGCGACAGGAAGCAGCCGACGAGCCCCATGTCGTGATACCAGGGCAGCCACGACACGCAGCGGTCGCTGTCCTGCAATTTCATGCCGTGCGCATGCGCGGCGAGATTGTTGAGCAGCGCGGCATGGGTGACCGCCACGCCATGCGGGAATCGCGTCGAGCCGCTGCTGTATTGAAGGTAGCAGGTTTCGTCGCTCTTCTGTTCGGGCAGCGGGGCGACCGGCGCCGGGCGCGCGGCGAATTCGTCCCAGTCGACGGGCGTCACGCCCTTCGCCTTGGCCGCCTCGATCGCCATCGCGGCGATGTCGGGCGGGAAGAAGAGCAGCGCGGGGTCGCAGCTTTCGAGCTGGACGACGAGCTGGCCGACATAGGAATCGCGGCCGCCGAAACTGGTGGGCAGCGGCAGCGGCACCGGCCAGGCGCCGGCGTGGATGGTGCCGAAGAACAGCGCGGCGAATTCGGCGCCGGTCTCGGCGATCAGCGCGATGCGGTCGCCGGGCTGGACGCCCGCCGCGATCAGCCGATAGGCGGTGGCGATCGCGTCGTCGCGCAGCTCGCG
This sequence comes from Sphingopyxis sp. SCN 67-31, assembly GCF_001725095.1. Taxonomy (NCBI): domain Bacteria; kingdom Pseudomonadati; phylum Pseudomonadota; class Alphaproteobacteria; order Sphingomonadales; family Sphingopyxidaceae; genus Sphingopyxis; species Sphingopyxis sp. SCN 67-31. The sequence continues at coordinate 14,697 of NZ_MEFH01000085.1, forward strand.
ATAGCTGTAGGCGCGCACGAGGCGCCCGCGCGGATCGTGGAAATTGAGCCCGCGCGTGCCCGCGGCGGCATAGGCGAGCGCTTCGCCGACGGTGGCGAAATCCGAAAAACGGCGCGGCTGCGCGCATTCGGTGGGCGTCGGGGTCGGCGCGACGGTATCATTCGGTGCGACGTTGTTTTTTTGGGTCATAGGGGGTGCGAGGTCCCGGGATGCGGGACGCGCGGCAACAAGCATGTCATCTTTTTCGGCCATGACGGGGCTGCGCGATCCCTTGCAGTTCGAACAAATCGCCCATTTTCGGGCCTTATCGGCCCGATATGGCGGCGCTGGTCGTTCTCAATCGGGCCCGACTGTGGCATAAACATGGCATATGTCGCACAGCCGCGTTCCATCCGACCGTCGGAAAAAGCCGTTGGACGCAGCCCGGCTCGACGAACTGGCGCTCGCCTATGTCGCGCGATTCGCGACGAGCCGCGCCAAATTGACGCGCTATCTGGCCCGCAAGGTCCGCGAATCCGAATGGCAGGGCGATGCCGACGCCATGGCGGCGTGCGATGCGGTCGCCGACCGGATGGAGCGGCTGCGCTTCCTCGATGACCGCCAATATGCCGCGATGCGCGCGGGGGCGATGACGCGCCGCGGGTTGGGCGTGCGGCGGGTGAAGGCGCAGCTTTTCGTCGACGGCATCGCGGACGAGGACAGCGGCGAGGCGATCGCCGAGGCCGAGGAGCGCGCGATGGCGGCGGCGGTCGGTTTCGCGCGGCGGCGGCGCTTCGGCCCTTTTGCGACGCGCGCGGCCGACGATCCGGCGCAGCGCGAGCGGCAGGTCGCGGCTTTCGTCCGCGCGGGGCATGCGCCGGCGCTGGCGCGGCGCATCCTTGCGATTGCGCCCGGCGACGATGCGGCACTCGCGGCGCTGGACGGCGAGGCGGCGCTCGATTAGGAAAAGCCCGATTGGCCGGCGAAAGGAACTGCCGAATGCGTGCGATGATGACCGCTTTTGCCCTGGTGCTGGCGCTGCCGGTGACGGCCTGTGCCAAGGATTCGGACGCCCAGTCGCAGAGCGCGACGGTCCCGCTGACCGTCGCGATGATGGGCGTGCAGCACAAGTTCCAGGTCGAGGTCGCGCGCACCGCCGAGGAGCATGCGCGCGGCCTGATGTTCCGTACCAGCCTGCCCGCCGACGGCGGCATGATCTTTCCCTTCACTCCCCCGCGCCCGGCGAGCTTCTGGATGAAGAACACGCTGATCCCGCTCGACATGATCTTCATCCGCGCCGACGGCAGCATCGACCGCATTGCCGAGAACACGATCCCCGAATCGCTCGAACCGGTGGTCAGCGGCGGCGACGTCGCGGCGGTACTCGAACTCGCGGGCGGAACGGCCGCCCGGCTCGGGATCGACGAGACCGCCACGGTGACGTGGAAGAATTGACGCTCTGACCCTCATTGGGGACCGGATTCTCGGTCTTCCCGACCTTTCGCGCTTGCGAAGCGCGGCGGCTTGCCTGTAAACGCCACGGCCATGAGCATCCTCGGCAAGATTTTCACCTGGTGGGACGGCGCGACCGTCGGCACGCTGCTGAACAGCTGGAAAAATGGCGAGAAGGTCGGCGAGGACAGCCTCGGCAACCGCTATTACCGCGCGCGCAAGGGGAATCGCCGCTGGGTGATCTACAACGGATCGAACGACGCGAGCCGCGTGCCCCCCGAATGGCACGGCTGGCTGCACGGCACGCTCGACGAACTGCCGTCGGAGGCGCTGCCCGCGCCGCGCCCGTGGCAGGCCGAGCCGACGCCGAACCTGACCGGCAGCCTCGGCGCCTATCGCCCAGCGGGCGCGCTCGAGCGCGGCGGGCGCCGCGCCGCCGCGACCGGCGACTATGAGGCCTGGCGCCCCGGCGCCGAGTGACCCGCGCGGTGGTGCGCCCGCTTCCGATCGCGCTTGCGGCGCTGCTCGCGGCGACGGGGCTCGCCGCCTGCGACCGCGGCCCGGCGAAAAAGGTCGACAAGGCCGAGGCGGTGCGCTCCGAAAGCGTGCCGCAGGAAGTCGGCGGGATCGAGGGGGCGACCCCGATGGCCGAACGCGTCGCGGTGCTCGGCCTGCTCAACAAGCGCAACGGGCTGGTCCGCGAGCTGGAGATGAAGCCGGGCGATTCGGCGCGCGTGGGCCGTGCGATCGTCCGCCTGCGCGCCTGCGAGCAGACCGCGCCGTGGGAAGACCCGCCCGAAACCGGCGCCTTCGTCCAGCTGTCGGTGCAGGATCAGCGCGACGACAAATGGTATCGCGTCTTTTCAGGCTGGATTTTCCGCGAGCGGCCCGAACGCAACGTGATCCAGCACCCGATCTTCGACGTCTACGTCAAAAGCTGCGCGATGACATATCCCGGCGGCGAGCCGGTCGCGCGGGCGGCTCCCAAGTCGGATGCGGCGCCCAAGGCGTCGAGCGCGCCCCAGTCGCCCGCCACGAACGGCGGCGAAGGGACGACCGCTGCACCCGCCCCGCCGTCGCCGCCACCTGCACCGGCGACCCCGCCCGCCGCTCCGCCCTCGACCCCTGACAACACCGAATAGAGCCGCGCGAGATAGGCGGCCTGCGGGATTTCGATCGCGCCGAGGCTCGCCAGGTGCGGGGTGATGAACTGGCAGTCGAGCAATTGCCAGCCGCCCGCCTTCAGCCGCGCGACGAGATGCGCCAGCGCGACCTTCGATGCGTCGCGCACGCGGCTGACCATCGATTCGCCGAAGAAGGCGCGCCCCAGCGACACGCCATAGAGGCCGCCGACCAGCGCGTCGCCCAGCCAGCATTCGACGCTGTGCGCGTGGCCAAGGCGGAACAGCCGTTCGTAGCTCGCCTTGATGATCGGGTTGATCCACGTCGTCGGCCGGTCGGGTGCCGGCTCGGCGCACAGCGCCATCATCGCTGGAAAGGCGGTATCGGTCGTCACTCGAAAGCGGTCGGCGACGATCACCTTCCGCAAGCTGTGCGACAGATGGAAGCCGTCGAGCGGCAGGATCGCGCGCAGCCGCGGCTCGACCCAATGCACTGACGGATCGTCCGCCCCGTCGGCCATCGGGAACAGGCCCTGCGCATAGGCGCTGAGCAGCAGCGCGGGGTCGATGGTTTCGAGCGGCTTGGTCAGCTTGCGGGCTTCACGAATTTCAGCGTCATGCGGTCCGATTCGCCGATCGCCAGATATTTGTCCTTGTCCTTCTCGCCCTCGGTCAGCGTCGGCGGCAGCGTCCACACGCCCTTTTCATAATCGTGCGTGTCCTTGGGGTTGGCGTTGATGTCGCTCTCACCGGCGAGGCGGAAGCCCGCGGCTTCGGCAAAGGCGACGATCGACGAGCGCTTCATGTAGCCGCTCTTTTCCTCGCGTGCCGAATCCATCTCCTCGGGCAGGCGATGCTCGACGACGCCCAGCACGCCGCCGGGTTTCAGCATCGCATAAATCTGCTTGAACGCGTCGGCGGTCTTGTCGGCGCCGCCGAAGCGCCAGTTGTGGACGTTGCGGAAGGTCAGCACGACGTCGGCGCTGCCGTCGGGTACCTTCGGACCCGCGCCGGTCGCCGGAAATTCGGCGAGCCTGACCGCGCCATAGACGTCGGGGTGTGCGCCCTGCCACTCCTTGATCTTGTTGAGGCCGCGTTCCCACGGCGCAGCGGCATAGAGCGTGCCGCCGCCTGCCCTGGCGAGCGGCGCGAGGATTTCGGTGTACCAGCCGCCGCCCGGCCACAGCTCGACGACGGTGTCGCGGCCGGTGACGCCGAAGAAGGCCAGCGTCTCGGCGGGGTGGCGATAGGCGTCGCGCGGCAGGTTCGCCGCAGTGCGTGTCGGTGCCGCGACCGCCGCCGCGATCGCATCCGACGGCTGCGCTGCCGCCTCGCCCGCGGCCGCGTTGGACGATGGGGCGCTGCAAGCAGCCGAGGCGGCGAGCAGGGCGGCTATTGCAACGGGACGAAAATGACGCATATCGGCACCTTTCGGCTGGCAGGGGCCGGTGGGGCCGATCCTGCTGGGGAAGGTCCATAGTGCGAAGGGAAGCGCGTCGATGCAAGTGTCCATGCTGTCGGTCAGCATCGGGGCGGTGGTACTGTTCGGCATTGCCGAAATTGCCGAATGGCGCCGCAAGCACCGGCATGACGTTGACCGGGTCGGCTTCATGCCGTGGCGCGGCATCGCGCTCGCCAGCATCGCGGTGGCGCTGTTCGCAGCGGCGTTCGCGCTCAAGGGCTGATTCCCCTTGCCGCAAAGCGGCTAGGCGTAGTTGGATGAGGGTGTCTGCGTGGCGTGTTTGCGCGCCGTCGATACCCTCCCCAGCTTCGACTAGGCCATGATGACATGAGACGGACTCGTCATTGCGAGCGGCGAAGCCGCGCGGCAATCCAGAGTCGCGAAAACCGCCCTGGATTGCTTCGCTCCGCTCGCAATGACGAAGTGGGTCAATCCAAAGTCATCGGGGTCTAGGCGGCAAGCCGCCAAGTCTGCGCAACCCTAGAGGCACGCTTCCAGATAGGGCTGGTCGAAACCGAACTGGCGCGCCTTTTCCAGCGTATAGGGGCGCAGGCCCATCGAGCGATATTCGCCGACGATCTTGCCGTCCTTGTCCTCGTCCAGATATTCGAACTTGAACAGTTCCTGGGTGACGATGACGTCGCCCTCCATGCCGATCACCTCGGTGACGTTGGTGACACGGCGCGAGCCGTCGCGCAGGCGCTTGATCTGGACAATCAGGTCGACCGAATCGGCGATCTGCTTGGAAATCGCCTCCTTCGGAATCTTGATGTCGCCCATCAGCACCATATTCTCCATACGGCCGAGGCATTCGCGCGGGCTGTTCGAGTGGAGCGTGCACATCGAGCCGTCGTGGCCGGTGTTCATCGCGGCGAGCAGGTCGAAACATTCGGCGCCGCGAACCTCACCCATGATGATGCGGTCGGGACGCATACGCAGGGCGTTCTTGACGAGGTCGCCCATGTGGATCGCGCCGTTCCCTTCCAGGTTCGCGGGGCGCGTTTCGAGCGGCAGCCAGTGCGGCTGCTGCAGCCGGAGTTCGGCGGCGTCCTCGATCGTCAACACGCGCTCGCCGGGGTCGATCATCTTCGACAGCGCGTTGAGCATCGTCGTCTTGCCCGAGCCGGTGCCGCCCGAGATGACGATGTTGAAGCGGCTCGCGCCCGCGATCTTCAGCGCGGTGCACATCTTCTGGCTCATCGCGCCCCATTGGCACAGCATGTCGAGCGTGATCGGCTTGGCCGAGAATTTACGAATCGAAATGGCCGTGCCGCGCAAGCTGAGCGGCGGGACGATGACGTTGACGCGGCTGCCGTCCTTCAGGCGGGCGTCGGCAAGCGGCGTGGTCTGGTCGACGCGACGGCCGACCTGGTTGCAGATGCGCTGCGCGATCTGGAACAGATGCTGTTCGTCGCGGAACTGGATCGGCGCGATGACGAGCTGGCCCTTGCGTTCGACATAGGTCTGGTAGGGCCCATTGACCATGATGTCGGAAATATCGGGGTCGGCGAGCAATTCCTCGAGCGGGCCGAAGCCCAGCAGTTCGTCGACGAGCACCTTTTCGAGCGCGAATTGTTCGCGGCGGTTGAGCGTGATGCGCAGCTCGGCCAGCACTTCCAGGATGATCGGCCGGAATTCCTCGGTCAGCTCGTCCTTGCTCAGCGTCGCCGCGGCCTCCGGATCGACGCGTTCGAGCAGGCGCGGCAGCACCTGTTCCTTGATCTTGTGGACGCTCGCCTCGAACCCCTGCGCCCGTTCGGGCTCCATATTCTCGGCCGACGAGCGCTGGTTCAGCCGCTCCATCGCCTCCAGCTCGGGGCTGAGGGGCGAGGGCGCCGGATCGTGCGCGGCGGGCGCGGGCTCGATGGGCGGGAACTGGCTTCCACCGGGCACGCCGGGCCCAGTCTGCATCGGCTTCGCCACGCCAAAGGCGGGGCGGCCAGCGGTTCCGGGACGACGTCCGAATGCACTCATCACTTCATCCTGCTTCTCGTTCGGGGTGAGTGCGGCTTTCGCCAGCAGACCCCCCATCAAGCAGGGTGAATAAAAGGGAAACTTTGATAATCTCCTAATAGCCCGACAGGTAGGTGGAGGGTGACGATGCGCTTTGCGATGCTATCCGCAGCGTATCCGCTACTGGCGCGAGGCCGGACGATTGAGGGCGCGCATCTCGCTGATGGATGGCAGAAAAGCGCGAGAGTGGACCTATGTGCCGACAGGCGGCAGCCAAGGGAGCTTTCGACCCGGAGGCGCCATCCGATCTTTCGTCACCCCGAACTTGTTCGGCACATATGTCCTTCAGGCAAGTAAGGCGCTGTTCCCCGGCGAAAGCCGGGGTCCAGATGATACAGCGCTACCCCTCGTGGACCCCGGCTTTCGCCGGGGAACGGCTAGAGCGGCGTACCATAAACCCGCACGGCCCCTTATCCGTTCGTGTCGAGCGAAGTCGAGACACCCATCGGCCTTGCGCCACGCTGATGAGTGTCTCGACTTCGCTCGACACGAACGGGACGATGGGTCAGATTTAAGGCTCGATGCTCTAGCTGTCGAAAAGGGATCATTGCCGACTTATTTCAGGAAGCGACGGCTTTCCACCCCGAAGCGGCCAATAAAAAGGGGCCCGAAGGCCCCTTTGATCCGCGATATCGCGGCGTCAGCCCGCGATGCGTTCGGCAAGCACGGTCAAACCGGCCTCGTTCACTTCGGCGAAGCCGCCTTCGACTTCGATCGTCTCGGGCGCGGCACCGGCGCTGGCATAGATGGTCAGCGGACCGTTGCGCAGCGTCGTCATGAAGGGCGCATGGCCTTCGAGCACCGAGAAGTCGCCTTCGCTGCCCGGCACGGTGACCATATGGACGTCGCTCGACCGTTCGAGGCGGGCGGGGGTGACGAGTTCGAACTTCAGGGCCATTCTCTAATCTCCCCCCTCCCGCTTGCGGGAGGGGAGCTTCTATTACGCTGCTTCCGCCGCCAGCTTGGCGGCCTTGGCGACCGCTTCCTCGATGCCGCCGACCATGTAGAAGGCGGCTTCGGGCAGATGGTCGTACTCGCCGTCGACGACCGCCTTGAACGACTTGATCGTGTCCTCGATCTGCACGAACTTGCCGGGGATGTTGGTGAACACCTCGGCGACGTGGAAGGGCTGCGACAGGAAGCGCTGGATCTTGCGGGCGCGGGCGACGGTCAGCTTATCTTCCTCGCTGAGTTCGTCCATGCCGAGGATCGCGATGATGTCCTGCAGCGACTTGTACTTCTGCAGCGTTTCCTGAACGCGGCGGGCGGTCTCGTAATGCTCCTGCCCGACGACGCGCGGTTCGAGGACGCGGCTGGTCGAATCGAGCGGGTCCACCGCCGGATAGATGCCGAGTTCCGAGATCGCGCGCGACAGCACGGTCGTCGCGTCGAGGTGGGCGAACGACGTCGCCGGCGCGGGGTCGGTCAAGTCGTCCGCGGGAACGTAAATGGCCTGTACCGAGGTGATCGAGCCCTTGGTGGTCGAGGTGATGCGTTCCTGCAGCGCGCCCATGTCGGTCGACAGCGTCGGCTGATAGCCCACGGCCGAAGGAATACGGCCGAGCAGCGCCGACACTTCCGAACCCGCCTGCGTGAAGCGGAAGATGTTGTCGACGAAGAAGAGCACGTCCTGGCCTTCCTGGTCGCGGAAATATTCGGCCATGGTCAGACCCGACAGCGCAACGCGGGCACGCGCCCCCGGCGGTTCGTTCATCTGGCCGAACACCAGCGCCACCTTCGACCCCTCGGGGGTCGGGTTGCCGTCGGCGTCCTTGGCGATGACGCCCGCGTCGAGGAATTCATGGTAAAGGTCGTTGCCTTCGCGGGTGCGTTCGCCGACGCCCGCGAACACCGACACGCCGCCATGGCCCTTGGCGATGTTGTTGATCAGTTCCTGAATGAGCACGGTCTTGCCGACGCCGGCGCCGCCGAACAGGCCGATCTTGCCGCCGCGCGCGTAGGGCGCGAGCAGGTCGATGACCTTGATGCCGGTGACGAGGATCGCCGCCTCGGTCGACTGGTCGACGAATTCGGGGGCCTTGGCGTGGATCGGCGCGGTCATGTCGCTGTTGATGGGGCCGCGTTCGTCGATCGGATCGCCGATGACGTTGAGGATGCGGCCGAGCGTCTGCGGGCCGACGGGCACCGAAATCTGCGCTCCGGTGTCGGTGACGGGCTGGCCGCGGGTCAGGCCGTCGGTCGCGTCCATCGCGATGGTGCGGACGGTGTTCTCGCCGAGGTGCTGCGCGACTTCGAGGACCAGGCGATTGCCGCCGTTGTCGGTTTCGAGCGCGTTCAGAATCGCGGGCAGCGCGCCGTCGAACTGGACGTCGACGACGGCGCCGATCACCTGCGCGACGCGGCCGGTCGCGGCGCCGGCCGCGGCCTTCTTCGGCGCGGCGGCCTTGCTCGCGGCCGGCTTCTTGGGCGCGGCGGCCTTCTTGGCGGGAGCCTTCTTTTCAGGGGCGGGTGCGGTGGCCATGTGCTTCTTCCTGCTTACAGCGCTTCGGCGCCGGAGATGATTTCGACGAGTTCGGTGGTGATCGCGGCCTGGCGGCTGCGGTTATACTGGATGGTCAGCTTGTTGATCAGGTCGCCCGCGTTGCGCGTCGCATTGTCCATCGCGGTCATCGACGCGCCCTGTTCCGACGCGGCGTTTTCGAGCAGACCCTTGAAGATCTGGATCGTCACGTTGCGCGGCAGCAGGTCGGCGAGGATCGCCTCCTCGTCGGGCTCATATTCGACCGCCGCGCCGCTCGAAGCCGGGGCTTCGTCGGGGGCGGGGACGGGGATGAGCTGCTGGCCGGTCGCCTCCTGCACCAGCGCCGAGCGGAACTTCGAATAGAAGAGGTGCGCGACGTCGAATGCGCCCGCCTCGAACAATTCGCTGATCTTCTCCGCGACCTCGCGTGCCTGCTCGAAGCCGATCTCGCGGATGCCGGTCGTCTCGTAATTCTCGATGATCTGGCCGGGGAACAGGCGGTTGATCACCGGGCGGCCCTTGCGGCCGACGAGGAAGAAGCGAACCGTCTTGCCCGCGGCCTGCAACTCGTGCGCCTTGTCGCGCGCCGCCTTGACGATGTTGCTGTTGAACGCGCCCGCGAGGCCGCGGTCGCTGTTCAGCACCAGCAGCAGGTGGGTGTCGCTCTTGCCGGTGCCCGACAGCAGCTTCGGCGCGCCGTCGGCGGCGCCGACCTTCGACGCGAGGCTCGCGACGACGCCTTCGAGCCGCTCGGCATAGGGACGCGCGGCCTCGGCCGCGGCCTGCGCCTTGCGCAGCTTGGCGGCGGCGACCATCTTCTTGGCCTTGGTGATCTTCTGGGTCGATTTGACCGAGTTGATCCGCCCTTTGAGTTCCTTAAGACTGGCCATCAAGCCTCTCTCTGTGTGTCCCCGCGAAGGCGGGGACCCATGGACCTCCGCCTTCGCGGAGGTGCACGATTAAGGGTTAAGCGAATATCTTGGCGAAGGCGTCGAGCGCGGCGACCAGGCCCTTCTTGGCGTCGTCGCCCAGGTCCTTGGTGTCGCGGATCATCTTGAGGACATCCGCATGGTCGCTGCGCAGATAGGCGAGCATCGCCGCTTCGTAACGGGTGACGTCGTTCACCGCGACGGTGTCGAGATAGCCGTTGGTGCCGGCGAAGATCGACGCGGTCTGCTCCTCGAACGGCATCGGGTGGAACTGCGGCTGCTTGAGCAGCTGCGTCAGGCGCGCGCCGCGGTTGAGCAGCTTCTGCGTCGCGGCGTCGAGGTCCGAGCCGAACTGCGCGAAGGCTTCCATCTCGCGATACTGCGCGAGCTCGAGCTTGATCGAGCCCGACACCTTCTTCATCGCCTTGGTCTGTGCGGCCGAGCCGACGCGGCTCACCGAAAGACCCACGTTGATGGCGGGGCGGATGCCCTGGTAGAAGAGGTTGGTTTCGAGGAAGATCTGGCCGTCGGTGATCGAAATCACGTTGGTCGGAATATAGGCCGACACGTCGCCCGCCTGCGTCTCGATGATCGGCAGCGCGGTGAGCGAGCCCGAGCCGTTGTCGGCGTTCATCTTCGCCGCGCGCTCGAGCAGGCGGCTGTGCAGGTAGAAGACGTCGCCGGGATAGGCTTCGCGGCCCGGCGGGCGGCGCAGCAGCAGCGACATCTGGCGATAGGCGACGGCCTGCTTGGACAGGTCGTCATAGACGATCACGGCGTGCATGCCGTTGTCGCGGAAGAA